>JBJEQH010000074.1:0-14977 GCA_051881655.1 Candidatus Heritagella sp.
GCTGCTAACCAGATTCGAACTGGTGACCTCATCCTTACCAAGGATGTGCTCTGCCTACTGAGCCATAGCAGCATAAATGGCGACCCGGAACGGGCTCGAACCGTCGACCTCTAGCGTGACAGGCTAGCGTTCTAACCAACTGAACTACCGGGCCATATGGCAGGGGCAGAAGGGCTCGAACCCTCGGCACGCGGTTTTGGAGACCGCTGCTCTACCAACTGAGCTATGCCCCTGTATGTTTTGCGATCTCTCACAGCGCGAGTATTATATTACCATTCCACAGGGCGAAAGTCAAGGGTTTTGACAAATTTTTTTAAAGTTTTTCCTGTGGTCCGGTTTTCCCGACTTTGCCCGCAAGAAAAGGAGCCCCGTTTTCCCCCTTTTTCAGGGAAGAGACAGCGCTCCTTTTGGGTCCTTCAGAAAGATAGGTTTTCCCCCCTCTTCTGCGGGTTCAAACGGCCATTTCAGCAGCCTTTTCGGTAGAGAAACAGGGCTCCCCCCAAAAATCCCCCCAGAAAGGCAGCGCATCCGCCCACATTCAGAGCCAGCGGCAGAACCGGCAGCGAAAACACCAAAGCTAGGACAGAGCCCAGCAGGGCCGCCGCAATCCCCCATAGAACGGTATGGAGGAAGAGAAAACGATAAACAATCCCCCGGTTTCCTTTTGGCTGGGAACCGGCTCCCTTGTGTCCCATGCAGAAATGAAGCAGTTTTTCCATACGATTTCCCCCTTACGGGAAATAGTATGCCAAAGAGACGTAAAGCGCCGCTGTGTTTTTATGTAAATTCAGGGTAAAAATTTGGAAAAACGCACGGTGATACAGGTGCCCCTTCCCGGTTCGCTGTCCAGGGACAGCTCCGCCTGGTGCTGCTCGACAATGTGGCGCACAATGGCAAGCCCCAGCCCCGTGCCGCCGGTCGCCTTTGACCGGCTTTTATCCACCCGGTAAAAGCGCTCGAAAATGCGCTCCCGGTGCTCCGGCGGGATCCCAATGCCGGTATCCCGTACCCGCAAAACGGCCTTATCCTTTTCGTAGAAGGTACTGATATACACACTGCCGCCCGGAACATTGTAGCGGATGGCATTGTCACACAAATTGTAGCACAACTCTTCCAGCATCCCGCGGTCGGCGCGAATCACCGCTTTATTATTCTCCAGCACAATTTTCACCCGGTTGTTCTCCGCCAGCAGTTTCAGGGATTCGGCGGTGCGGGCCGTCACTTCGCTCAGATCCATGACCTCCGGGTGCATGACGGGCACCGGGGAATCCAGCTGGGACAGGCGCAGAATGTCGTTAATCAGGTTGAGCAGGCGCTTGGCATTGCGCCGGATTTCACCGGCAAACCGCGGGATATCCTGCGGGGCCGCCATTCCGCTCTCCATCAGCTCGGCATATCCGGAAATCGAGGTCAGCGGGGTTTTCAGTTCATGGGAGACATTGGCCGTAAATTCCGCCCGCATATCGGCGCTCTTCATAATCTCGGCGTGCTGCGAGCGGATGGTCTCCATAAACGGGCGCAGCTCCGGGTAGATCGGTTTTTGCCCCGGGTCATCCAAATGCTCGGCCATCACTTCGATGGGATGCAGCAGCCGGCGGGTCAGCAGCCGGGACAGCATCAGGCAGAAAACCATCAGAAGAACCAGCACCAGCAACACCACCGGTATGGCGCGGGCAAACAGGCTCCAGATACTGTCGGTTTCCCGGGCAACGCGCACCACGCTCCCGTCCTTCAGGGCGACCGCCACATAATAAGTACTGCGGGAGAGGGTGGTCGAAAGGCGCACGTCCTCCCCTTCCCCTTCCTGAAAGGCCTTCTCCACTTCCGGGCGCCCCGCGTGATTCTCCATCTGGGCGGCATCCACATCGTTGTCATAAAGGACGGTTCCGTCCGCCGAAATAATGGTCAGACGCAGCTCTTTATCCTCGATCCCGCTTTTCTGAAAGGTCTGCTGGGCCTTTTCCTCGTTTTCACAGGTATCCTGCAGGAGAAAGGCATAGGTGCGCAGATCATCCATCACCTGCTGCCCGAACAGCTCGTGAAAAACAAAAACCAGCAAAATCAGGGTTGACACAATTGCCAACCCTGCCACTGCCATAAAAAAACCGTTAATCTTGCGCTTCATCGTCATCTTTCCATTCTGCCATATAGCCTACATTCCGCACGGTGCGGATAATTTTTCCCGCTTCGCCCAGTTTCTGGCGCAGGGATTTGATATGCATATCAATCGTGCGGGATTCCCCCTCAAAATTCTCTTTCCACACGCGCTCCATAATGGTGTCCCGGGGCACCACGATCCCGTGGTTGCGCATCAGCAGCGACAAAAGCTCGAACTCCTTGTATGTCAGTTCCACCGGGGAAGCGTTCACCAGCACCAGCCGGCGCGCCGTATCCAGATGCACGGGCCCCAGGGTCAGCGCCCCGGTTTCCGGTTCCCCGGCCCGGCGGATCAGCGCCTTGACCCGGGCAATCAGCTCCATCACGCCAAAGGGCTTGGTCAGATAATCATCCGCGCCGGTATCCAGCCCCTTTACTTTGTCCATCTCGGTGGTTTTGGCCGTTACCAGCAGGATGGGGACCCGCTTGGTATCGGAACGGCTGCGCAGTTTTTTCAAAATGCTCAGCCCGTCCTCATCCGGCAGCATCACATCCAGAATAACCAGATCCGGGCGGCGCTCCGCAATCGCGGTATAAAACTCCCGGGCCGTATCAAACACACTGACCGAATACCCGCTGCTTTTCAGGGCGTATCCCTCAATTTCGCTGATGTTCGGATCATCCTCTACAATTGTGATCCACATAATAACCGGTTCTTCCTTTCTTCCTTATGAAATGACAGCGGTATGTGCACCGGGAAGGCGGTGCTCACCCAGATCTCTCTCGTAAATTTCAAACTGACAATTGATTACATTCACGCAGTGATCCGCGGTCCGGCGCAGGTTGGTACACACATCCGTGAGGATAAATCCCATCTCGATGGTGCACTCCCCATTTTTCAGCCGTTCAATATGATTGGAACGCGCCTCTTCGCACAGCCGTGTCACACGAACCCGGCACAGATTCAGCTCCTGCGCTTCCTCCAGATTTTTTCCCTTCATTTCGTTGACCAGGCCATCTGCCAGATGCTGTACCTCTTTCATCAGGTTCAGCACTTCCTGTTTGGCAAAATCCGAAAAATGAATCTGCTTTTCATGCATTTCCGTTGCCGAGGCGGCCAGCGCTTTGGCGTAATCCGTAATCCGCTCAAAGTCGCCGATATCGTGCAGCAGCACCGAAACCCGGCGGCTGGCCTCTTCCGACAGGGGCATGCGCGACAGCTGAACCAGATAGGAACCCAGGCGATCCTCAAAGTGATCCGCCTTTGTCTCCATCAAATCCACCTGTTCCGCTTCCCCGGCATTATAATGGTCAAACAGGGAAAAGCTCTTTTCCAGGGCCGTGCGGGTCAAATCCGCCATGCGGTACACGGCCTTTTCGCTCTGCTCCAGAGCCAGAGCCGGTTTGTCCAGAAAACGCACATCCAGCTCGCGCAGGTCGCTCAGCGAATCCTCGGACGCATGATCCGGAACAGTCAGGCAGGCCAGCTTCTCCAGCAGGCGGTTGAACGGCAGCAGCAGGAGCGTCGATACCACGTTGAAAATACTGTGGATAATGGCAATGCCCACTTCCCCGGCCTGCTCCTCAAAGAAGGCGAAGGGGAAAAACGCATGGGCGGTATAGATGGCGACCATAAAGACCACCGTGCCGATCAGGTTAAAATACAAGTGCACAAAGGCCGCACGGCGGGCGTTTTTGCTGGCGCCCACGGCCGAGAGCAGCGCCGTTACGCAGGTGCCGATATTCTGCCCCATGATAATGGGCAGCGCCGTTCCATAGGTGATCGCCCCCGTGGAACAGAGGGCCTGCAGAATGCCGATGGAGGCCGAGGACGACTGGATAATCGCGGTGAGCAGCGTGCCGGCCAGAACCCCCAGGAAGGGATTGCTGAACAGCGTGAGCATATTGGTGAACTCGGGCACATCCTTGAGCGGTTCCACGGCGCCGCTCATGGTGCTCATACCGGTCATCAAAACGGCAAAGCCGACCAGAATCATGCCAACATGATGCCGTTTTTCCCTCTTGGAGAACATAATCAGTACCACGCCGATCACCGCCAGAACCGGCGAGAACGAGGTGGGCTTGCACAGGGTTAAAAAGAGATTGTCCCCTTCGATGCCGGTCAAACTCAGAATCCAGGAGGTCATGGTCGTGCCGATATTGGCGCCCATAATCACTCCCACAGCCTGACGCAGCTGCATAATGCCCGAGTTGACAAAGCCCACCACCATCACCGTGGTAGCCGAAGAGGACTGGATAATCGCGGTAACACCGGCGCCCAGCAGAACGCCGCGGATCGGGGTGCTGGTCAGTTTGGCGAGAATTTTTTCCAGCTTGCCGCCGGAAACCGCCGTAAGACCCTTCCCCATTTCATTCATGCCGAACAAAAACAGGGCCAAACCCAATAAAAAGGATAAAACATTTTGAATCATCGTTCTCTCTCACACTCTCTTTCGCCGTCAGTATAACGGCGGACTGTAAAGCGAATCGATATCTCATGTAAAATTCAGGTAAAATTTCCACAGAGAAGCGTATCCTTTTTATTTTTCCCTTTTCCCGCGGTTTTACACGCCCTTTTCCGGCTCCTTTCACCGGATTCTCAAAAATCCCCTCTGCCGAATGCTCAGACAGAGGGGATTTTCCGCTATAAATTTATGCCGGATGGATGGCCCGCAAGCCGGTCAGATGGAAATACGCATGGCATCGTTATACAGCTTATAGTCAAACGTGCGCGGCATCTCCAGGGCCTCGGTGATGTCGTAATCCGTAATCTGGCCCTTCTGCATCACGACGACGCGGTTGCTCTTCCCTTCCAGCAGCAGATCCACCGCATGGCAGCCCATCTGGCTGGCCACCACACGGTCGCGCAGGGTCGGCCGGCCGCCGCGCTGCACATGACCCAGAACCGTTGCGCGGGTTTCCACGCCCGTTTCCTCTTCGATGCGCTTGGCCATATCATTTACGTCATTGCCGGCAATGCTGGAGCATCCCTCGGCCACCACGATGATAAAGTGCTGGCGCCCGGTGCTCTGGGTACGGCGGATCCGCTCGATTACGTCCTTTTCAAAATCAAACGGAACTTCCGGCACCAGGATGGCGGTTGCCCCTACGGCAATACCGGTATTCAGAGCGATGTCCCCGCAACGGCGGCCCATCACTTCCACCACGCTGCACCGGTTGTGGGAAGCAGATGTATCGCGAAGCCGGTCCACCATCTCCATGGCGGTATTCATCGCGGTATCATAGCCCACGGTATACTCCGAACTGGCGATATCGTTATCAATGGTTCCGGGAATGGCAATACAGGGAATGCCGGCACCGGTCAGATCGCGGGCACCGCGGAAAGAACCGTCGCCGCCAACCACGACAACCCCGTCAATTCCCATTTCGCGGCACTTGTCCGCCGCCTGCTTAACGCCCTCGGGGGAATTATACTTCGGGCTGCGTGCCGTATACAAAATCGTACCGCCGCGATGGATTACATCCGTTACCGAACGAAGGTTCATCGGCACAATATCACCCGTCAGAAGACCATTGTACCCCTTGCGGATACCAAAAACCTCCAGCCCGGCCGAAATACCGGCGCGAACCACTGCACGCACCACCGCATTCATTCCGGGGGCATCCCCGCCGCTGGTAAGAACTGCAATCTTTTTGCTCATGGGAAGACATCCTCCTACTTGTTATCATAATCCTTTTCAGGAAAGGTTGCTGTGTATTTTATTATAATAAATGTTTTCACAATAATCAAGCCATCTTTCCCAATTTCGCCCAAAGAAAGACAAAATCTCCGGGCCAAACGGAAAAGCCGCCTGCCCCCCGGTCAAGTGCGCAGAACCACATTTTTTTCGCCCAGCAGCCGCTTCAGTTCCCGCAGCAGCACCTCGTTCCCGTCTACAAACAGGGATACCGGCGCCCGGATCAGCTTCTTTTCGTCCTCAAAATAGAGGTAAAGGGGCATCCGGCCGTCAAAAATGGCGGTGTACTGCATGGCCTTCCGGTATACAAACGACTGGCGGGACGGAAATTTCAGATAGAGGCCGTATTTGGCCGTGTGGGCCTGCGGCGGATGTTCCGTCCTCTCCCGCAGGGCAGCCGCGCCGTTTGATTGGGAATCCGCCGCCCGTTTGGGCCGGAAAGCCGGGGAAATCCCCGGCATGGGTGCGCCGGGTTTCGGGGCCTCCCACACGCTGTCGCACAGAATCTTCGGCTCTTTTTCTTCGGTCAGGCTCAGCTTTCCGCGCAGGCAGACGATGTTCCCCTCCCGCAGAAGGGGGAGGAACCGGCTGTATACCTGGGGGAACACCAGCACCTCTGCGCTGCCTGTCATGTCCTCCACCGTCACAAACGCCATAGTCGCATTGGAGCGGGTGACCTTCTGCTTGACCGAGGTGATCAGCCCCAACACACAGACCGGCTGCTCGTCCCGGTACAGGGGCTCTTCCCCCTCCTCGCCCTGCAGATCCACCAGGCGCACCGCCTCGCCCGCTTCGTACCGGCCCGCAAATGCCGCCATGGGGTGGCCGCTGATAAACATGCCGGTCACTTCTTTTTCCATATTCAGCAGCTCCTGGGGCGGGTACTCCTCCATCGCGGTCAGCTCGTAATCGCTGCCGGAGGGGGCATCCTCCTCCGGGGTATCGAAGAAACCGATCTGGCCGTCGATATTCCGGCGGCGGTCCGCATCCAGCTGTTCCAGCAGGGCGCCCGCTCCGGTCAGCATCTCCCGGCGGTTATACCCCAGGTTATCCAGCGCCCCGCATTTGATCAGGCTCTCCAGGGCGCGGCGGTTCAGCTCGGTGCCGTACAGCCGTTTGCAGAAATCAATGAAAGAGACATAGGGGCCGTGCTGCTCGCGCTCGTTGACGAGCTTCTGCAAAAAGCCCTCCCCCAGATTTTTAACGGCCAAAAGCCCATAGCGGATATGCTCGCCCACCACAGTGAACCCGCGGCCGCTCTCGTTGACGTGGGGCGGCAGCACCCGGATGTTCAGGCGGCTGCACTCGCCGATATATTCCGCCACCTTCCCGGTGCTGTCCAGTACGCTGGTCAGCAGGGCCGCCAGGTACTCCCGGGGGTAGTGGTATTTCAGATAGGCGGTCTGGTACGAAACCGTGGCATAGGCCGCCGCATGGGATTTGTTAAAGGCATAGGAGGCAAAGCTCTCCATCTCGGAGAAAATCTCCAGGGCGATGTCCTCGGGAACCCCGCGGCGCACGCAGCCCTCCACCAGCACCTTTCCCTGGTCATCCACCAGGCCATGGAGGAAAATCTCCTTTTCCTCGTTCATCACCTTGACCTTTTTCTTGGACATGGCGCGCCGCACCACATCGGCCCGGCCCAGGGAATAACCGGCCAGCTCGCGGAAAATCTGCATGACCTGCTCCTGATAGACAATGCACCCATAGGTCACCTTCAGGATTTTTTCCAACCGCGGGTGGCGGTAGGTCACCTTTTCCGGATGATGGCGGTTTTCCACA
This sequence comes from Candidatus Heritagella sp., assembly GCA_051881655.1. GTDB lineage: Bacteria > Bacillota > Clostridia > Oscillospirales > Acutalibacteraceae > Heritagella. The sequence continues at coordinate 7,578 of JBJEQH010000074.1, forward strand.
TAGGTGGGGATGAACTTCATGGGGCCCGGCCGGTACAGGGAGATCACGGCGATCAGATCTTCCAGGGATTCAGGGCGCAGATTCATAATCACCCGCTTCATGCCGGGGGATTCAAACTGGAAAACCCCCTGTGTTGCACCGCTTGTCAGCATGTCATACACTGCCCGGTCGTCAAAGGAGATGGATTCCAGCGAGAAATCCGGTTCCCGCTTGCGGATATCCTGCACGGCATGATCCATCACCGACAGATTTCGCAGCCCCAGAAAATCCATTTTCAAAAGGCCCAGCTCTTCCAGCGTGGTCATGGTGTACTGGGTGACGACGGCTTCGTCATTACAGCTCAACGGCACATAGTGCGAAACCGGCTGGTCGGTGATAACCACACCGGCCGCGTGGGTCGAGCTGTGGCGGGGCATCCCCTCGATCTTCCGCGCCATATCCAGCAGCTCGCGGATCTGGGGATCGGTTTCATACCGCTCCCGCAGAGAACTGCTGAGCTGAAAAGCGTGCTCCAGCGTCATATTCAGCTCCATGGGCACCATTTTGGCCACCGCATCCACCGTGGCATAGGGAATATTCAGTGCCCGGCCCACATCCCGAATGGCGCCGCGGGCCGCCATGGTGCCGAAGGTGACGATCTGGGCCACGTGGTCACTGCCGTATTTCTGCACCACATAGTCGATCATTTCCTGGCGGCGCTCGTCGCTGAAATCAATGTCAAAATCCGGCATGCTGACGCGCTCCGGGTTGAGGAACCGCTCGAACAGCAGGTCGTACCGGATGGGATCAATTCCCGTAATCCCCATGCAGTACGCCGCCAGACTGCCGGCGCCGCTGCCCCGCCCCGGCCCCACCGGCAGCTGAATGCTCTTGGCATAGCGGACAAAATCATCCACGATCAGATAGTAGTTGACATACCCCATCTGCTCGATGACGCCCATCTCGTACTCCAGCCGGCGCACCACTGATTCCTCCGGATTCTCCCCGTAATGGCGGTGCAGCCCCTCATAGCACAACCGCTTAAAGTAGGCGAGATTGTCCTCTCCGGTGGGCGGATCAAAGCGGGGCAGCTTCGTATGGCCAAAATCGAATTCCACCTGACAGCGGCGGGCGATCTCCTCCGTGCGGTCAAAGGCATCCGGCAGCTCCGGAAACAGCGAGCGCATCTCCGGCTCGGACTTCAGATAGAACTCATCCGATCCAAATTCCATGGCGTCCGGGTCATCCACCGTATGGTTGGTCTGGATGCACAAAAGGACCTTGTGCATCCGGCTGTCCTCTTTTTTCAGGTAATGACAGTCGTTGGTCACCACCAGAGGGATCCCCGTCTCCCGGGAGAGACGGATCAGGCCGCTGTTCACCGCCTTCTGCTCCCGCAGAGAGTGGTCCTGCAGCTCGAGGAAGAAGTGGTCCTCCCCGAAAATCTGCCGGTAGCGCAGGGCGTTCTGCCTGGCACGGTCGTAGTCGCCCGCGGACAGGCAGCGGGGAATTTCCCCCGCCAGACAGGCCGACAGCGCGATCAGCCCCTCGTGATACTGCTCCAGCAGTTCCCAGTCCACCCGGGGCTTGCGGTAGAATCCCTCGGTCCAGGCGCGGGACACCATGGCAATCAGGTTCTGGTACCCCGTGTTGTTCTCGCACAGCAAAACCAGATGGCGGGAATCTCCGTCCAGTTCGTACACCCGGTCCATGCGGGAGCGGGCCGCCACATAGACCTCGCACCCGATCACCGGATGAATCCCCCGTTTTTTGGCTTCTTTATAAAAATCCACGGCGCCATACATAACGCCGTGGTCCGTGATTGCCACGCTGTCCTGTCCCAATTCGCACACCTGGTCGAGCAGCTTTCCGATGCGGCAGGCCCCATCGAGCAGGCTGTACTCGGTATGCACATGCAAATGGGCAAAGCTCATGGTTTTTCCTCCTCTTTTTCCGCACTGTCCGCCATCTCCATCAGCCGCTGCAGGCGGTGGTTGACCCCGCTGCGCGTCAGGGACAGGCGCTCGCCCATCTCCCGCAGGCTCATCTCCGGCTCCTCCAGGCGGAGCTGCAGCACCTCCCGCAGATCATCGGGCAGGGTATCCGGCGGCATCTTCCGGATCAGGCGCTGAAAAGCCGCCACCTGCCGGGCCGAGGCCGACATGGTTTTATCGAGATTGGCGGTTTCAAAATTGGCCTTGCGGTTGATGTCATTGCGGACCTGTTTGCGCATCTTCTGCTGCATCAGCTCCATGGCGGCGCCCGGCGCCCCCAGATAGGTGAGCAGGTCGGTGATCTCCTCACTGCTTTTTAAGTAAACAATCTGCGCGCCCTTTCGCGGCGACACATTCACCTGGAGGGAGAGCGGCTCTGCCTCCCGCAGCAGGGTAACCAAATCCCCCGCCAGCTTTCGATAGGGAACCACAAATTCCAGATGGTAATCCTTCTGCGGGTCCGTCACCGTCCCGCAGGTGAGAAAGGCGCCGCGGATGAACCAGGACATACAGCACTCGTTTTCCAGCACCGCGCGGTTCAGCCGCAGATTCAGTTCCTGCCCGGTATAGCCGAAGGATTCCAAAAAGCGCAGGCGCTGGTCCTCCCCCGGAATCCGCAGCACCGAGGACCCTCCCCGGCGCATATTGGTCTCGATCTCGCAGAAAACCCCGCAGGTCTCCCCGATATCCAGGGCCAGTCGGTGCACCAGCTCGCTGTTCTCCGAGACAAACGTCCCCTCTTTTCGGGTAAACAGGTGGGTAAACAGCGCCATACCGAAGCACTCGGCACGGCGGCAACACGCCCTTTGCGGCACGGCCCGACAGATTTCTTTTTTCACACGGCTGGCAAACGACACGGCCCCGTCCACCCTTTCCTGAAAATTTTTAAAGATCCTTATTTGCGGATATCGCGGTGCTGTACACTGACGCGCTGTCCCTTCTCCGTCAAATGGGAATACAGGTGCTGGGCAATTGCCACGGACCGGTGATGGCCGCCGGTACAGCCGATGGCGATGACCAGCTGGCTTTTTCCCTCGGAACAGTACAGCGGAAGCATGTAATCCACCAGATCCAGCAGGCGGGTGACAAAGCCCTGGGTCTCCGGCCAGCGCATCACATACTCGCGCACGGGCTCGTCCAGACCGGTCTGCTGGCGCAGTTCATCCACATAATAGGGATTGGGCAGGCACCGCACATCAAACAGCAGGTCCGATTCGGTGGGGATCCCGTGCTTAAACCCAAAGCTCATGCAGTGGATGGACAGCGCATCGCTGATCTCCCCCAAAAACAGGGTACTCATGCGCTGCTTCAGCTGGGCCGTGGTCAGATAGGTGGTATCCACCACATAATCCGCACACTCCCGCAGAGGTCGCAGCATCTCCCGCTCCAGACTGACGGCCTCCTCCAGGGACCCCTGATACCGGTCCGCCAGCGGATGGCGGCGCCGGGTCTCCTGATAACGGTGGATCAGCACGGTATCCGAGGCATCCAGGAAGAGAATCCGGAATTCGCACTGGGCCGCGCGCATGGATTCCAGCACCTCCATCAGGTCGCTGAAGAGCTCGCCGGCGCGGATATCCGTCACCACGGCCACCTTTTCGCTTTTGGTCTGCTTGCACAGGTCAAAAATCGTGGGGATCAGCTTGGCCGGCAAATTGTCCACACAGAAAAAACCGATATCCTCCATGGCGTGCATGGCACGGGTTTTTCCGGCACCGGAAAGCCCGGTCACAACGACGAATTCCATCCTCTTGTCATCCTTTCCTTGCTCAGCGTCCGATCAGGCGCACCTCACACTCCAGCTGCACACCGGTATCCCGGCGCACAGCCTCTTTCACCTTTTCCACCACGTCCAGCACATCCTGGCAGGTTCCGTTCTGATCGTTGACCACAAACCCCGAGTGCTTTGGGCTGACCTGGGCGCCGCCCACACGCAGCCCCTTCAGGCCGCACTGCTCGATTAAAGCCGCGGCAAAGTACCCCTCGGGCCGTTTGAACGTACTGCCGGAGCTGGGCAGGTCATAGGGCTGCTTTTCACACCGCAGCCGCATCAAATGCTCCATCCGGGCGCCAATCTGCGCCGGGTCCCCCGGCTGCAGCCGCAGCCGCAGGCTGAGAATAATGCCGTCCGTCTCCATAAAAACGCTGTGGCGATAGGAGAGCTGAAGCTCCTCGCCCTGAAACTCTCCCACGGTGCCGTCCGGGCGCATATACCGCACCGCTGTCAGCACATCCCGCATTTCTCCTTTATAGGCGCCGGCGTTCATATAGGCCGCCCCGCCCGCACTGCCCGGGATTCCCCAGGCAAATTCCAATCCGCTCAGGCTGTTCTCCCGCGCAAAGGCGCACACCGAGGCAAGGGACGCCCCGGCCCCGCAGATAACCTCGTTCCCCTCCCGGCGAATCCGGCGCAGGTCATCCACCAGATAGAGCACCACCCCTTCAATTCCCCGGTCACTGACCAGCAGGTTGCTGCCGCGTCCCACCAGATAATAGGGCAGCCCCTCCTCCCGGCAGCAGAGAAGGACCTTGCGCAGGGCCTCTTCCGTGGGGACCCGCAAAAACAGATCCGCCGGTCCGCCGACCCGCATGGTCACATGCTGCTTCATGGGTTCATCCCGCTTCACCGAACAGCCGCAGGCGGCTCCCAATTGGGCCACCCGATCCAGAGATTCCTGTTTTGCCATGGCTTTGTTCTCCTTTTCCGCGTGAATCACTCTTCATCCAGCACATGCGTGTAGGTGCGCAGATACTGCGAAAACCGCCCCACGTCCGTATTGAGAATCAGTTCCTCGGGGAAATCCAGTTCCCGGAGCATCGCAAGCGCTTTGTCACATTCCGCAAGATGGGCGGAAAAATGGGCATCGCTGTTCACCACCACCGGCACGCCGTACTTTTTGCAGGTCAGCGCGATCTGACAGCAGTTGGGAATAAAATCGGCCCGCACGGCAAACGAGTGCGCATTGATCTCCACCAGCTTTCCCTGGCGGCCGAATTCGGGAATCACCGTCTCATAATCGTACCGGTACACCGGGCTGCCGCTGTGCCCAATCACCCGCACATAGGGATTTTTGGCGATCTCCAACCACATATGGGTGCACATCTCCACCGTGGGTTTCACCGGCGGCATACAGACATCGTGGACAGAGGCCACCACCCAGTCCAGCTTGGCAAGCTCCCATTCCTCGATATCCAGCTTTCCGTTAAAGTCGCACAGATTTGCTTCGGCCCCGCGCAGCACATAGACCCCGTGCATTTTATGGGGAATCTCGACCATATTGCTGAAATACCATTGCCCCGGGGCGCCGGGCATGGAATAGGCGTGGTCGGTCAGTCCAATCGCGAACAGCCCCATCTCCGAAGCCCGGCGGATCATCTCCTCCGGGGTGCTGTACGCATGGGTGGACATCAGCGTGTGCGTGTGGGTATCGGCAATCAGTTTCATGTTTCTCTCTCCTTACAGTTTCAGTTCCCGGGTGTTGCCCACACTCTCGGCTGAAACATCCATTCCCAAATTGGCCAGCAGCTCCTGGGCCGCATTGTATCCCATCTTTTTCTGGCGGTTGTTCATGGCCGCCACCTCGATGATAATGGCCAGGTTCCGGCCGGGCTTCACCGGTATGGTCAGCACCGGCACCTGCACCCCCAGAATCTCGGTGTACTCGTTGTCGATTCCCATGCGGTCATAGACCTTCGCACTGTCCCAGATTTCCAGGTTAATCGCCATATCAATTTTTTCCGTCAGCTTTACCGCGCCCATACCGAAGATGCGCCGGGCGTTGATAATCCCGATCCCGCGCAGCTCGATAAAATGGCGGATATTCTCGGGCGCCGTTCCCACCAGCGAATGGCTGGACACCCGGCGGATTTCCACGGCGTCGTCGGCGATCAACCGGTGTCCGCGCTTGATCAGCTCGATGGCTGTCTCACTTTTTCCCACACCGCTGTCTCCCACCAGCAGAATGCCCTCGCCGAAAACCTCGACCAGAACCCCGTGGCGGGTAATGCGGGGCGCCAACTCCACATTCAAATAGGAGACCAGGGCACCGACCAGCTCGGTGGTGGTATCCGCGCTGCGCAGAATGGCAATCCGGTTCTCCTTGGCCGCCTTCAGCATCCCCTCCGGCATCTCCTGATTCCGGGAGAGAATCACCAGCGCCGGTTTCCGGGAGAAAAACTCGCTCAAAACTTCATGGCGCTTTTCGGGCTCCATCTCATTGAGCAGGGCGACCTCGGCCCGGCCGAGAACCTGCACCCGTTTTTCATCAAAATAGTCAAAAAAACCCGATAGTTCGATACCCGGACGATTGATGTCGCGGGAGGAAATAGTGATTTCCTCGGCCGAAGCGGGAAGATAGACCTCCTGCAGGCGGATCTCCTTCATAATTTTGGCAATCGATACGCTGAATACTGACGGCATGGTATTGTGCCCCCTCGTTCCTAATATACGCAGTTTGTTCTTTTATTATAGCGCAAAACCGGGAAAGAAAAAAGCCCCTTTTCTCCCATCGGGGAGAAAAGAGGCTCTTCCTTTTTCGATCAGTCCAAACGCGCGCTGGGGTCCTTCCCCATACTGACGCGCACGGTCACCTGCGTGCCGTAATCCAGGGAATTGCCCGCTTCGTTATTGGCGTATCCAATCACGGTTCCCTCGGCCACCGAGTCGCTGTATTCCTCGCTGGCTACGGGAACAAATCCCGCCTCGGTCAATTTTCGGCAGGCCGTGGAGAGGGAATCCCCCGATACCCCCGGAAGGGTCCGCTTCTGGGGGCCCTGGCTGACGACCACCACAATCACGCTGCCCTTCTCCATCGGCTCGTCCGCCGCCGGAGACTGGGACAGAATGCAGCCCTCGTCCACCTTGTCACTGAACTCGCGGCCGGAGAGCATCACCGTGTATTCCCCGCCGGAATTCCCGGATACCTTCTCATAATCCTGCTCATAGAGATTCGGGGCCAGGATCTGGTTTTCCGAAAGAGAGGACTCCCCCTCCTCCGAACTCTCCAAAGACGAGGCGATCTCGCTGCTCTCTTCCAGGTTAGACTCCTCGGAGACCAGGGAACTCTCCTCCCCTTCTGCAGGGGAGGCCGGCTGCATCAGCGCCCAAATTCCGTATCCACCGAAAAGGAGGAGCATCGCCGCCGCAAAAGAGACCAGCAGCACCGCCCAGGCCGGCCACTGGTTACGCTCCTGATCATGCACCGGGGGCAGGCGGGTAATGGAATGGGAAACCGGAGCCGTGGTCTGCACCGCCGCAGGCTGCACCGTGGGCGCCGCCGACAGCTCGGCGCGCATCCGCTCGAAGGTCGAGGTGCGCCGGTCCGGCGAAACCTGCAGGGCATTGGCCAGCGCCGAAATGACATGCTGCGGCAGTTCCTTCACAATACTGCTGGGAATCAGCAGCCGGGGATCACTGCGGCGCTGCAG
>JBJEQH010000075.1:0-14972 GCA_051881655.1 Candidatus Heritagella sp.
AAAAGCCGGGATCAAACGGATCCACAACGGTATCCCCGCACTGGCGCGCCAGGGGGGAGGTGGTCAATTGCAGAAAGGACTCCAGGAAGGGCTCGACACCGAAATTGGTCAAAGCCGAGCCGAAGAAAACCGGAGACAGCTTGCCCGACCGCACGGCCTGCACATCAAATTCATCGCCGGCGCCGTCCAGCAGCTCGACGTCGTCCCGAAGGGTGGAGAGAAGATTTTCACCCAGCAGAGGCAGAAGCGAATCGTCATCCACATTGGATTCGTGGGCGGCCACCTCGTGCTGCCCATTGTTGGCATCAAAAGTGATCAGACGGTGCTTCTCCCGGTCGTACACCCCCTTAAATTCTTTGCCGCAGCCCACGGGCCAGTTCATGGGATAGGTGCCGATTCCCAGCTCGTTTTCAATCTCCTCCAGCAGCTCGTAGGGGTCGCGGGCCTCCCGATCCATTTTATTGATAAAGGTAAAAATCGGGATATGCCGCATGGTGCATACCTTGAACAGTTTTCGGGTTTGGGCCTCGACGCCCTTACCGGCGTCGATGACCATCACCGCCGAGTCGGCGGCCATCAGAGTGCGATAGGTGTCCTCCGAGAAATCCTGGTGGCCGGGGGTATCCAGAATATTGATGCAGTATCCCTCGTACTGGAACTGCATCACCGAAGAGGTGACCGAGATACCGCGCTGTTTTTCGATCTCCATCCAGTCCGAAACCGCGTGGCGGGCATTTTTCTTTCCCTTTACGGCGCCGGCCAGATTGATGGCCCCGCCATAGAGCAGGAATTTTTCGGTCAGCGTGGTTTTGCCGGCATCCGGGTGCGAAATAATCGCAAACGTGCGTCTTTTTTCAATTTCACGGCGAAGATCTGCCAAGGTGAAATCCCTCCTGTATGTTCCTTCAGGGTTCTTTTTTCTTATGCTTCACGAACCTTTTTATTTTATCATACCCTTTGAAAAAAAGCCACAGATTTTTGCAAGAAAAGCGCGGAATCTGAAATCCTCCGCCTTTATGCCAGGCCGCACTGCCGCTGCATTTTCCGTCTGTTTTCCCGGAAGAAATGGGAACAGAAAATCGGATCCGAATGCTGCAAAAGAAGTGCATTTGGGGAAGCGGTGTGCTATACTGATGAAAAAAGCGGAGGAGTGTAAACGATGAATGCCAAAATGAATCCCTATGAAACGTGCCCGGTCTTTGAAAACGAGCGGTATCTTCTGCGGTTTGCCAGAGAGGAGGATGCCGCGGACCTGCTGCAGGTTTATTCCGATGAAAAAGCGGTTCCGTTTTTTAACGCGGATAACTGCGGCGGCGATGATTTCCACTATACCACGCTGGAGCGGATGGAGCAGGCGATCCGGTACTGGAAGTGGGAGTATGACAGAAAGGGCTTTGTGCGCTGGACGATTGTGGAAAAAGAAAACGGCCGTGCGGTGGGAACCATCGAGCTGTTCAACCGTCAGGCTCAGGACTATTTTGACAACTGTGGGCTGCTGCGGCTGGATTTACGGTCGGACTATGAGAAGTGCGAGCCGATTGCCGACATTCTGTCGCTGATCGTGCCGCCCGCTTTCCTGTGGTTTGACTGTGAAATGATCGCGACCAAAATTCCTCCCTTTGCCGGAGAGCGGAGAAAAGCGGCCGAATCCCTGGGCTTTTCCGCTTCGGAGGAAAAGCTGGTGGGACACGACGGAACCGGTTATTTCCACTATTTTATTCTGCACCGGTAAAGGAGGAGAAATATGCCGGACATCCGTCTTACCCAAAGGGAAGCGCGAAGATTTCTTCTGAAAAAACAGGGGCTGCTGGGGCAGTACCGGTTTCAGGGGAAAAGCGGCGCCCTCGCTTTTATCCGGCAGGCGGGATGTATTCAGTTCGATCCCGTGGATGTGTGCGGAAAGAATGCCGAAATCGTTCTGCACTCCAGGGTTCAGGGCTTTACCCGCTCCATGCTGGACGAATTGCTGTATACCGACCGAAAGCTGCTGGATTACTTTGATAAGAACCTGTCGGTTATCCCCATAGAAAACTGGAAATATTTCAGCCGGCAGCGGGAAAAGTACCGAAAGGAAAAGAGAAGCGGAGAGGAAATTCAACAGGTGCGGGATCGGGTTCTCGCGGCTATTGCAGAGAAGGGCCCGCTGTGCTCGGCCGATCTGGATTTTCCCCAGAAGGTGGACTGGTATTGGAACGAAACCCGGCTCTCACGGGCGGCACTGGAACACTTGTATTTTACCGGGGAACTGGTCATCCATCACAAAAAGGGGAATGTGAAATATTACGATCTGGCTGAAAACATCATTCCCGCCCCGATTCTGCGGGAACCGGATCCGTATCCCTGCGATTTTGATCACCGGAAATGGCGGGTCCTGCAGCGGATTGGTTCGGTGGGGCTGCTGTGGAACCGGGCGTCGGACGCATGGCTGGGGATTGACGGATTGACAGCAAAGGAGCGAAATGCCGTTTTCTCCTCCCTGCTGTCCGAATCCCGGATTCTCTGCGTTCGGGTGGAGGGCAGTGATTTTCCCTTTTATTGCCGCCGGGAGGACGAAGAACTTCTGAATGCCTGCCGCGTACCTGGACGGGAGGCGTGCAGCGATCCGCCGCGCTGTGAATTCATCGCCCCCCTCGATAACATGATGTGGGACAGAAATTTGATCAAAGAGCTCTTCGGCTTTGCCTATAAGTGGGAGATATACACCCCCAAATCCCAGCGCCAATACGGCAGTTATGTGCTGCCCATTCTGTATGGGGAGCGGTTTGTGGGGAGAATCGAGATGGTTTTCGACAAAAAGAGCCGGGAACTCCGGGTGCTCCATCTGTGGTATGAACCCGATGTAAAACCCGATAAGGACATGGAGGAAGCAATCCGCGCTGCAACCGGGCGCTTTGAAAAATGGAGAAAAAACGAATCGGACTGAAAACCGCTGCCTGTGGCTGCTGTCATGGCGGCGGTTTTTCTGCGTTATCTCAAATTAGCAAACAAAAAGAAAAAATATTTCATTATATATAGACAAATAAAAAATTATTTGCTATAATGCAAACGAATGGAGGGGATAGTTGTGAACCAAAAGAAAGAAATTTGGGATTGCTCACCGGAAGAGATGTGCCGCGGCTATGAAGAGGGGGAAAACGAGTTTTCCTGTCTGCTGTGCGGAGCTTCCTTTGAAAAGGAGAGAGTTTGGCCGGAGGGGGACCAACTGTATACAACCAAAGGGGCCGTTGTGCGCCATATCCGGCAGGAGCACGGGGATTTCTGCGATTGGATTTTGCAGAAGAATGCGGATAAGCTGGGCGTTTCCGACAGTCAGCACCAGCTTTTGCAGTGTATGAGTCGGGGGCTGAGTGACCGGGAAATTGCCGCCGAAATGGGGATCGCATTGTCCACTGTGCGGAATCACCGATTCCGTTTGAGGGAAAAGGAAAAGCAGTGCCGCCTGTTTTTGGGGATGATGCAGTCCCTGCAGGAGAAGACATGCCGCCCCATCCGGGTCAGCGATCAGGGAGAATTGTGCGAGGCTCCGCTGACGGCGGCCATGGTGGACGACCGGTACGGGATCACCGAAGCGGAGCGCGTGAAAACCCTGTCGGTCTGTTTCGATGAGAACGGGGCGCTGCATCACTTCCCTGCCAAGGAGAAAAAGAAGATTATTGTCCTGCGAAAGATTATGGAGAATTTTTCGCCGGGAAAGACCTATACGGAAAAAGAGGTTAACCGTGTACTTCAGAGGATTTACGCGGATTATGCCACGCTTCGCCGTTCCCTGATTGAGTATGGACTGATGGAGCGCACGCCCAGCGGCAGTGTGTACCGGGTAAAAGAATAAAAAATGCCCTTCTCTCCGTAATAAAGCGGAAAGAAGGGCATTTTTCCATATTTTGATAGAATCAAAAGAGCAGAAAATTCTGAGCTCTCAGCAGGACAGGTAGATCCAGTGCAGCAGCAGCGCCAGAACAATGCCCAATGCGGAACCGAAGCAGGCCTCGATGGGCCGGTGACCCAGGGATTCGTTCAGTTCCGGGATCTGTTCCCGCAGGTTTCGGCGGATGATGCGGTGTTCATTCGATTCCCCATTTTTTTCGGCCTCGGCATCCAGCTCATCGATCATCAGGTTCAGGGCCCTGGCGTGCAGACTCGCCTCCCATCGAACACCCGTGGCGTCGTAAATCACAATCACGGTCAGAATGGCCGCAATGGCGAATTCGGGGGATTGAAACCCGCAGGTCAGCAGGGCGGTGATGGCCATGGCGCAGGTGGTGGCCGAATGGGCACTGGGCATGCCGCCCGCCCCCTTCAGCCGCTCCAGCCGGATTTCCTTATGGCGGATGTAATAATAGATCAGCTTAATAATCTGCGCGGTCATCCAGGCCAGCAGACCGGCATTGAGAATTTGATTGGAAAAAAGGAATTCAATTGTTTCCCACACATGATTCATAGTAACTCCGTTCTCAGAAGGGTAGAAAGGGCGGATGTTGGATTTTGTTTGTAAAACTACTATACCTGTTTTTGGCCTCTCTGTCAAACGAAAAGAATCGAAATCTGTTATTCCGTTTTTCGCAGGATGTGCTATAATGATTCCGGTATATGGATCCGGGGTACCGGATAATCAGAATAAAGAAGGGAATGAAGAAACATGGCATGGATTCCTACGGTGGAAGAAGCCAGAAAATACTTGGCAGAATACAATGAGGAAGAGTTCCATCTGCGTCATGGCGAGATTGTGGGGGCGGTTTTGGGGGCCTTTGCCGCTGAATTTGACCCCGGCCGGGAGGAATACTGGCAGGTCGTCGGTCTGCTGCATGATTTGGATTTTGAGAAATGGCCTAAGGAGCACTGTGTGAAAAGCCAGCAGTTGATGCGGGAGAGAGACATGGACGAGTCTATTATCCACGCAACCGCCAGCCATGGATGGGGGCTGACCGTCGATATTGCGCCGGAATCCACCATGGAAAAAATCCTGTTCGCTGTGGACGAGCTGACCGGCCTGATCGGAGCGGCCGCCCTGATGCGCCCGAGCAAAAGCGTGTCGGATATGGAACTGAAGTCCCTGAAGAAGAAATATAAGGACAAAAAGTTTGCCGCCGGCTGTTCCCGTGAGGTGATCCAGAAAGGGGCCGAATTGCTGAATTGGCCGCTCGACGAGCTTTTGGAGCGCACCCTGCAGAAGATGAAGGACCTGGCCCCCACCTTGAGTTTATGAGTGGGGGAATTGGAACACTGGGGGAAAAGAGCCTGCACCGCGCATTAAAAAGCTGGTACCAGCCGGACGAGACCCGGCACGAGGTTCGCCTGGGGCGCTTTACCGCCGATGCGGAGAATCCGCAGGGCGGCGTGATCGAGATACAGACCGGCAGCTTTTTTTCCCTCAAAAAGAGGCTTCCGGTTTATCTGATGGCGGGACGGGTTCTGCTGGTCTGCCCGGTGGTGCAGCGCAAATGGCTATGCTGGGTGGATCCGGAGACCGGCGAGGTGCTGTCCCGCCGCCGTTCTCCCAAGCAGGGCACGGTGCTGGATCTCTCCCGGGAGCTGGTTCACATTCTGCCGTTTCTGCGGGAGGAAAATCTGGTGTTCAGTTTTCCTTTTCTGGAAGTGGAGGAGTACCGCCTGCAGGATGGATGGAGCAGGGATAAGAAACGCGGCAGCAGCCGGTATGAGAGAAAGCTGCTGCAGATTTTTCAGCGGGTGGATGTGTGTACGCCCGCGCAATGGGCCGCCCTTCTGCCGGATTTGCCGCAGCCGTTTACGGTAAAGGACCTGCAGAAAGCGGCACGGCTCTCTTCCCAGGGGGCCAGTGCCGCTGTCAAGGTGTGGAAAACCGTCGGGGCCCTGATTTTCTGCGGAAAAAAGGGGCGCAGCTATACGTACCGTCCCATACGGCCCGGGGAAATCGCCGTTCCCTCAGAGACAACAGGGGATTCCACGGTGGAAATCGAAAAGAACGGAGGATTATATGGATCCGAAACTGATTGACCGGATTAACGAACTGGCCCGCAAGCAGCGCGGGGAAGGGTTGACCGAAGAGGAGAAAAAGGAGCAGCAGGAGCTGCGGGCCCAGTATCTGGCCGCATGGCGGGAAAATCTGCGCGGCCAGCTGGAGAGCATGGTGATTGTGGAACCCGATGGGACCCGCCGCCCGGTTCGGAAAAAAGAGGAAAAGCCCCGCTCCTGATCAGGGCTGTTTTCCCCGGGGGCACACGCGCATGCAGATACCGCACACGGCGCCGCGGCCGATATGCTGGAACTGGCGCTTCATGTACTGCGAGCAGCTTTCCGGCAGGAACAGCTCGCTGCGGGGCTTTCCGGGTTCCCAGAGTTCCCCGGTGATCGCCCCGGCCGGGCAGGCGTTCTGGCACAGGGTACAGCTGCCGCAGGGGCAGGGGAGCATCCGGTTTTCTTCCGCCAGGGGGCAGTCGGTGAACAGAGTGACCAACCGCACGCGGGGCCCCCATTGCCGGTGCAGGAACAGCGAGCTTTTTCCCACGCTGCCCAGCCCGGCCAGAACGGCGGCTTTTTTGTGGGAATACCGTCCCTGATAATTCCACCCGTCCAGGTTGATGCTCTGAGAAGCCCCGACGGCGATATACCGCCAGCCGTTTCTCTGCAGGAACTGGCCGGCCAGCAGGGTCAACCGGTCCAGCTGGGCATTGACCGTGCGGTAGTGGTGGAAATAGGTGTGCGTAGGGGCGTTGTCAATCTCATCGACCACCGCGTCGGACAGGCGGATGACGACGGAAACCGCATAGGGAAGGCGGGGAAAAAACTCCCCGGCGTCCGGTGGAGCCGAAAAGCCCACATCGTCGGCACCCTGCAGAAGCAGAAGGTCCTGCAGGGAAGAGCGGAGAGAGAAAGCCGAATCATTCATAAAAAGCAAACTCCTTTGTCAAAAGTGATTCCCAGAGAACTTGGGAGCAGGAGGGAGAGAACCCATGCAGAAACGGAATTATCAAAAGGAAATGGAGGGCGTGATTGCTTCGCTTTCCGGGGATACTGCCCCGGGGCTGCTGCTGCACAGCTGCTGTGCTCCCTGCAGCAGCAGTGTGCTGGAAACACTGGCCGCCCATTTTTCCGTCACGCTTTTTTATTATAACCCCAATATTTTCCCGGAGGAAGAATACCAAAAACGGGTGCAGGAGCAAAAACGGCTGATTGCCGCCATGCCCCTTGTGCATCCGGTTTCCTTTTGGGCGGGGGAGTATGATCCCCACCGGTTTTTCGGAGCGGTTCGGGGGCTGGAAAAAGAGCCGGAGGGCGGAAAGCGGTGCGAAGTGTGTTTCCGCCTTCGCCTGCAGCGGGCGGCACAGGCCGCGGCGGAAAAGCAGTTTCCGTTTTTTACCACCACACTGACCGTCAGCCCGCTGAAAAATGCGCCGCTCCTCAATGCTATCGGGGAAGAAATGGGAAAAACATACGGGGTGCAGTGGCTGCCCTGCGACTTTAAGAAAAAAGAGGGCTATAAGCGCTCCATTACTTTGTCAAAGGAGTACGATCTGTACCGGCAGGATTACTGCGGCTGTGTGTTTTCTCAAAAGGAAAGGGAAGAAAACCGGCGGAAGAAGGAAGAATTGCTATGAATGGCCAGGCTGTCGTCTCTTTTCTGAAAAAGGAAGCCGTGCTGTGCCTTTCCTTTCTGGCGGCGCTGATCTCGGCGTTTCTGGTGCCGCCGGATGAGGAATATGGCGCATACATAGACGCCCGGGTGCTGATTCTGCTGTTCTGCCTGATGGCAGTGGTCAGCGGCTTTCGCGAAGCGGGAATTTTATCCCGGGTGTCCTCTTTTTTCCTCCGGCGGGCCGCATCCTCCCGCCGGTTGGGGCTTTCCCTGGTGCTGCTGTGTTTTTTCTGTTCGATGCTGCTGACCAACGATGTGGCGCTGCTCACCTTTGTTCCGCTGTGTATCGCGGTGATGCAGTCGGTTTGCCCCAGGGGTACAGCCATCACCGTGGTGCTGATGACCGTCGCCGCCAATCTGGGCAGCATGGCAACCCCGGTGGGAAACCCGCAGAACTTGTATCTCTACGGCTATTATCACTTAAATCCGGCCGAATTCTTTTCGGCCGTTCTTCCCACTGTGGGAATCAGTTTTCTTTTGCTGCTGGCTACCGGGCAACTGATTCCATCGGAAAAAATCCAGCCGGTGCTGCCCAATGGGGAAAGTGAAAAACCGGTGGAGAAAAAGCGGGCCGTGCTGTTTGGCGCACTGTTTCTGCTGGCCCTTCTGGCGGTTCTGCGGGTGGTGCCGGAGTGGCCTCTGCTGGGGATCACCGTGGGAGTGCTGCTGCTCTTTTCCCGCCGCACGTTTTTGCGGGTGGACTGGGGACTGCTTCTGACCTTTGTGTTTTTCTTTGTCTTTGTGGGCAATCTGGGCCGGATGGAACCGGTGTATCAGGCGGCCGCCGCATGGACAAAGGGCCGAGAACTGTGGTGCGGCCTTCTGCTCAGCCAGGGCATCAGCAATGTCCCGGCTGCCATGATGCTGGCGCCTTTCGCCGAAAACGGAAGAGCCCTGCTGCTGGGCGTGAATATCGGCGGGTTGGGCACGCTGGTGGCTTCTCTGGCCAGTCTGATTTCCATTAAATTGTATACGGCTAATCTCCCCGGAAAAGGGGGAAGGTATCTGCTGTTGTTTACGGCCGTCAATCTGCTGTTCCTTCTGCCGGTCACGGGGCTGGCGGTCTGGATGGGGTGGGCCTGAGTCTGTAAGAGCAAACAAAAAAGAGGAGGCAATTTTTATGCGAATGGATCGAGTTTCCTGGGTGAAGGTGGAAGAATATCTGCGTTCCTCCCCCACGAAGGACACGGTTTTGCTGGCCGTGGGCAGCCTGGAAAACCACGGCAAGCACATGCCGCTGGGAACCGATACGCTGATCCCCGACCGGATTCTGGAACTGATCGAGGAGAAATCGGAGGTGATGATCGCCCCCACCATTCCCTATGGGGCCACCGATTATCTGATGGGATTTCCCGGTACGGTCAGTCTGGGGACCGAGGGGCTGATCCAGGTACTCCGCGCCATTACCGATTCCCTGTACCGGTATGGGTTCCGCCGCTTTATCATCCTCAACGGCCACGGCGGCAATAAAAAGGCCATCGAGACCGTGGGCGTGGAGCTGCACAACCGCGGCGCCTGGCTGGCGGAAATGGATTGGTGGCTGCAGGCCGGTGAGCTCCATCCGGAGTGGAAGGACGGCCATGGCGGCGGGGAGGAAACCGCCGGGGTGCTGGCGGTGGATCCCTCGCTGGTGGACCCGCAGTGGCTGCAGGAGGGACAGAACCTGAAAAACGATGCCACCGATGCTTTCCCTACCCAGGGATTCCACTCGGTCTGTTATCAGGGGGCCTC
Source organism: Candidatus Heritagella sp. (assembly GCA_051881655.1). Lineage (GTDB taxonomy): Bacteria > Bacillota > Clostridia > Oscillospirales > Acutalibacteraceae > Heritagella. The sequence continues at coordinate 9,344 of JBJEQH010000075.1, forward strand.
GGTCATTCTCCCGCGGGAAGTGCACCATTACTCGGATAACGGATGGATCGCCCGGCTGGCGCCCACCCAGGCCACCGAAGAATGGGGCCGCGAGATGCTGCAGACCATGGCAGATTATTATGCGGCCTTTATCCGCGAGTTCTCCCGGATTCCCTTGCCGGAGCCGAAGCACAACGCCAGTACCTGAGCGTTTATTCCATGGGCGGAAGGATAAACCGCGCCTGGGCCGGGAATCCGCTTTTCAGGGCTTTGCAGTCGATCAGAACGATGGGCTTTTCTTTTTTCAGGGCGTAGTGGACGGTGTATCCGGTGCCGCCGCTGCTCTCACCGTCATAAACAGCCAGCAGCAGGTCACAGCGGTCCACCAGTACCCGGTCGCGCATTTGCATACAGCCGGAAAAATAAAACGGCGATAGCGTTTCCGTGGAATCAGCCTGCCCGCAAAGGCGGCGGTACTGCTCTTTTTCCTCCCGGTTCCACCGGTTCTCCTGCCCCACACAGGGGAGAATGCAGGAGAGAGTGAGGGGAAATCCTTGTTCCTTCAAAGCCAGCACCTCCTGGGCGGCCCAGGTATCCACCCCCAGGGCCATTCCGGTTAAAAAGTGGGTGGCTCCGTTTTCCCTGTGGAGGCGGAGGATCTGTTCGCGCAGTGTCCGGCGCAGGGCGAGCAGATGGGGGTCATTCCCGCCGGAAAAAGAAAAATACCGCGGGCGGTGGCCCGTAAAAGCGACCGTACGGGCGAGCAGAGAGGCCATATAAAAGCTCCTTTCCGGTTTGAAGGTCTTATCAATCAGTATAGCGCAGATTTGGCCGAAAGAAAACAGAAAAATTCTGTATGGATCATGGAGGAGAGTAAAAATGGAGAAAGAGAAGTTCCATTCCATGCGAAGAAATGTGTTGGAATATGGGATTCTGACCGGTTCCACCCTGTTGCTGATTGTGGGGGTCTACTTTTTTAAATTTCCCAACCATTTTAGTTTCGGCGGGGTAAGCGGCCTTGCGGTTGTGCTCAGTGCGGTCTTTCCGTTATCCGCCAGCACCATCAATATGCTTGTCAATGCTCTGCTGCTGGTATTGGGTTTCCTCTTTTTGGGGCGGGATTTTGGGATCAAAACCGTCTATGTCACGGTTCTCAATTCCCTGGGCCTTCAGGCGATGGAAATCTGGTTTCCGATGGAGTATCCCATCACCGACCAGCCGCTGCTGGAGCTGGTGTTTGCCATTCTTCTGCCGGCATTCAGCGCGGCGCTGCTGTTTAATATCGGCGCTTCCAGCGGCGGAACCGATATCATCGCCATGATTCTGCGAAAGCACAGCTCGGTGAATATCGGAACCGCTCTGCTGATCGTGGATACCACTGTTACCGTGGCGGCCCTGTTTGTATTCGGAATGGAAACCGGACTGTACTCCATTTTGGGCCTGCTGGCCAAATCGCTGGTCATTGACAATGTGATCGAGAGCATCAATACCTGCAAGTATTTTACCATTGTCTGCGAACACCCCGAGCCCATCTGCGATTTTATTCATAAAAATCTGCACCGGGGCGCCACCCTGTATCATGCCGAGGGTTCCTATACCCATGGGCAGAAAACAGTGATTCTGACCGTGATGAAGCGCAGCCAGGCCGTGCAGCTGCGCAACTTTGTGCGCATCCACGAGCCGCACGCATTCATCACCATTACCAACAGCAGCGAGATCATCGGCAAGGGCTTTCACGGCTTTAATTAAACCCAAGGCCGGTGCGGCTTGCATTTTTGTGTAATCCCCTTTATAATAAAAGAACATGTACGGAAAGAACAAGCCGGTTTCCTGTAAAATCAGGAAGTTTGCAGGCAGGAGGGAATACTTTTGAATCAATTTGTGATTTGTACGGACGCGACCTGTGATTTTACTCCCGATCTCGTGGAAAAACTGGGAGTGACCGTTTTTCCCATGGAGTTTTTGCTGGACGGGATTGCCTACCATCATTATCCGGATGCCAGAGAAATGTCGATGGATGAGTTTTACACCCTGGTGAAAAGCGGAAAAATGCCCACGACCACCCAGATCAGCCGGGTGATTTACGAGGAATTTTTTGAGGAACAGGCAAAAGCCGGGCGGGATGTGCTGTATGTGGCCTTTTCCTCGGCGCTTTCCAGTACATGGGAGTCCTCCTGTCAGGTTGCACAGGAGATCATGGAGCGCTACCCCGGCCGCCAGATTTGCTGCGTGGATTCCCGCTGTGCCAGCTTGGGAGAGGGAATGCTCGTGATGAAAGCGGTGGAGATGCAAAAAGAGGGTGCTTCCCTGCAGGAGACCGCCGACTATCTCACCGGGATGCGGGACCGGGTGGACCACTGGGTTCTGGTGGACGATCTGAAGCATCTGCACCGCGGCGGACGGATTCCCAAAGCGACGGCGATCGCCGGAACGGCTCTGGGGATTAAGCCCATCATCCATATTGACTATGAGGGGCGCCTGATTCCCTGCGACAAGGTGCGCGGGCGCAAAAAGGGCTGTGATTACATTCTGGAAAAGGCCAGGGCCCGTTGGGTATCGAAGGAGCACGAAACCGTGTATGTGGTTCATACCCACTGTGCCGAGGAGGCCAAAGAGATGGCGGCCCGCGTTCGCAGCGAGATGAAGTGCAAAGATGTGCAGATCTACGAGGTGGGCCCGATTATCGGGGCACACACCGGGGCAGGACTGCTGGCCCTTCTGTATATGACAGACAGCAAAACGATTTAAAGAAAAGCCGGTCTTCCTGTTTGGGGGAAAGACCGGCTTTCTGCAGAGGGGGAAAATGGGATGAATCCGCTGGAAGCCCTTTTGCTGGCCTACAGCCGCGGGCAGCGGGAAAAACCGGTACGCCGCAAAGGGGCGGCGGTTTTTCTGCTGCTTTTGGGAGTGGGATTGTTCTGGAGAAAAAGGAAAAAACGGCGGGCGGTAAAACCGGCCGGCTGAGAAGATTTGGGAGGTGCCTGAGATGAGAGTGGGAGTGATGGTTCCCCATGGAAACGGGGAGGAGATGCAGGGGCGTTTTGCGGCAATCCGCCGCGAGGGATTTTCCTCCTGCCAACTGGTCTCTTGGGATCCTGCCCTTTGGACCGCAGAGAACGCACAGGCTGTGCAGGCGGCCTGCCGGGATACGGGGGTGACCCTCTCCGCTTTCTGGTGCGGATGGGAGGGCCCAAAGGTGTGGGATTTTTACGGCGGACAGGAAACGCTGGGGCTGGTGCCGCCGGCGTACCGGTTTGTCCGGATGAAGAATCTGATGGACGGGGCGGACTATGCAGTGCGGCTGGGGGTTCGGGACGTGGTCAGCCATATGGGCTATATTCCGGAAAACCCCTATGATCCCGCATACAGCGGTTTTATTCAGGCGATGAAAGAGGTGGCCGGCCATCTGCGGAAAAACGGTCAGTTTCTTCTGTTTGAGAGCGGACAGGAGACACCGGTGACCCTGCTGCGCACTTTTGAGGATATCGGCTGTGAAAATCTGGGGGTCAACCTGGATACCGCCAATCTGATCCTGTACGGGAAGGCCAATCCGGTGGATGCCCTGTGTGTGATCGGCAAATGGGTGCGCGGTGTTCACGCGAAGGACGGACTCTATCCCGTGAACGGACGGGAATTGGGACAGGAGGTTCCTATCGGTCAGGGGAAAGTGGACTTTGCCCGCTTTATCCACGAGCTGGCCGTGCTGGGCTATGACGGGGATCTGACCATCGAGCGGGAAATCGAGGGGGAAGAACAGATCCGCGATATCCGGGCGGCCCGGGACTATCTGGAAAACCTGATTCAAAAGGAGGCGGGGGTTCATGCTTAAAGTGGGAATGGTCGGGATGGGCGGCATCAGCGGCGCCCATGTGAACGGCTGGCTGAACCTTCCCCAGGCGAAAATTGCGGCGGTGTGCGATATCCGCCCCGGACAGCTGATCGCGCCCATGAAAAAGACGGGAGCGGTGGGGTATACGGATTTTGATGAGATGATGAGCGAGCAGACGCTGGATATCGTGGATATCTGCCTGCCCACCTATCTGCACAGCGAATACGCGGTGCGGGCCATGAAAAAGGGCTGCCATGTGCTGTGTGAGAAACCCGCCGGCCTGCAGATCGCGGATATCGAGCGGGAGTATCAGGCTGCCCGCACCTGTGGGGTGCAGTTCATGATCGCCCAGGTGCTGCGCTTTTGGCCGGAATACGAATTTTTGAAGGAAGCTGCGGAAACGCAGCGGCTGGGAAAAATGCTCAGCGGGCATATGTACCGGCTGAATAATATGCCGGGGTGGAGCTGGGACGACTGGATGAAGGATGAAAGCCGCAGCGGTCTGGTTCCCTTTGATCTGCATATTCACGATCTGGATTTTATTGTCTATGCTTTTGGCAAACCGAAGAACGTGACCCATTACCGCGCCCGCACAGAGAAGCAGGATTTCATCCATGCGGTGTATGAATTTGACGGCAGCTTTATCACCTGCGATTCGTCCTGGTATACGGGCGGGTATCCTTTCGGGGCGGGGTTCCGTTTCCAGTTTGAAAAGGGAGTGATCGAGTATGCGGACGGTACCCTGATTGTGTATGAAGAGGGAAAAGAGAAACAGAAGTATGCTTCCGGCAGCCGCAATGAAAACGGGCTGGGGCTGCCGCAGAGCGACGGCTACGAAAGAGAGATCCGCTATTTTGCCGAAAAGGTGGAGAGCGGTATGCCCATTACCCGCGTAAAAGAGGACGAGCTGAAAACCGTTTTGACCATTCTGCAGAATTTGTAAAAACGGGGAGTATGCTTTGGTTATGCAGACTTCCCCGATGGTACGGTGCTCTGCGTCCGGGCATAACGGGGAAGTGGCAACAGAGACAGGAGAGGACGGAACAATGAGAGGAATGGGAACCCTGGTCAATGTGCTGGCGGTGGTGCTCGGCGGGCTGCTGGGGGCGAAGTTGGGGACCTATCTGCGCCCCAGGGTATCTGAAACCCTGATGCACGCCTGCGGGCTGGCAACGATTTTTATCGGGATCAGCGGCACCTTGTCCCAGATGTTCACCGTGGAGAATGGGAGAACGCTTTCGGCGGACGGAACCATGCTGATCATTCTCTCGCTGGTGCTGGGCGGTTTGCTCGGCGAGATGGTGGATCTGGAAAAGCGGCTGGATCGTGCCGGGGAAAAGCTGCGGCAGCTGGTTCATGCGAAAAATGACAGCCGGTTTGTGGATGGTTTTGTCAGCGCTTCCCTGATTATCTGCATTGGGGCGATGGCAGTCGTGGGCTCGATCCAGGATGGGCTGACCGGCAATGGGGAAACGCTGTACGCCAAAAGCGTTCTGGATCTGATTATTGTGATGGTGCTGGCCTCTACCATGGGAATCGGCGCCGCCTTTTCCGCGGTGTCTGTAGGGGTGTATCAGGGGTTGATCACCCTGTTTGCCGTGTGGGTGGCCCCGCTGCTCAGCGATTCGCTGATTCAGAATCTGTCGATGGTGGGCAGTGTGCTGATTTTTGCCGTGGGATGCAATGTGGCTTTCGGCAAGAAGTTCCGGGTGGGCAATTTGCTCCCCGCCCTGCTGGTTCCGGTTTTCTGGGAAGTGATTGACCGGCTCTGGCTGTAAAGGGAATTGGTTTTTCTAATCCTGCGAAAAAGAACAGAGAAAA
>JBJEQH010000076.1:0-14891 GCA_051881655.1 Candidatus Heritagella sp.
GGTTCCCAGCACCACCTCGCTGCCGTCCTCGCACAGCACGCGGATTTCCGCCAAAACCAGAACCGGTCGGCAAACATATCCACCGGTGCCCCGCGCTCGCCGGTATCCGGATTCCCCGCCACCCCGTCAAAGCCGAAGCGCCCCCGCGCCCAGCCGTTGCCCAGCATCACGCCGAAGGTGTTCATCCCCTCCTGCAGCAGCGGGGTGAGATCATAGGTCTGGTACTGAATCCACTTGTCATAGGCGGTGCAGCCCGGCGCCATATACTCCCGGCTGCCCGGCCGGCCGTTCACCCAGAAGCGGTACACCCCCAGCCCCGTGCAGTAGGCGCGGGCGCGCACCGGTTTGGCGGGCAGTGAAAACGTGCGCCGCAGCAGCGGATGGACATCCCCGGGCAGATCCGGGGTGATCCACTGCCCGGCAAAGGGCTCCTGCATTTTCCCCGTCTCAAACCAGGTGGGGGCGCTCAGGGCCTCCTCCCCCCGGTCCGAGCGCACCCATACCTGCCACCAGTACCGGGTGCGGGGCTGCAGCGGGATGCGCAGCGGGAAATCCACCGCGTTAAACGGCGCCTGCACGCCGGAATCATAGCAGATATCGGTCATCGCCTCGTTTTTGGCTACCACAATCCGGTTCTGCACCGCGCGTTTCCCCTGGCTCTCCGTCACTTTCCAGGAGAGCGACGGCTCCCCCAGCAGAAACCCCAGCGGATTTTCCAGGCGGTTGACCCGGCACTCCGTAATCTTCACGACAAAGACCTCCCCTTTTTTCGGGCGGTCTCTTTTCCGTTTGCTCCCCGCCCGTTTGGCTCCATTATAGCCTGTCCGCCCCGAAAAGAAAAGGGCCATTTTGGTCTTTCCGGCAGCCCTTTCCCCCTGCTTCATCTTTGCCGCAGCATTTTGACTGCGGCAAAGCAAAAATTACGGCCTCTGCCGCATGGAGGGCTGCGTTCGCTTATTGAAATTTACGGCAGTAAACTGAAAGCTGCGCCAGCTATTGAAATTTACGGCAGTAAACTGAAAGCTGCGCCAGCTATTGAAATTTACGGCAGTAAATTGAAATTTGCGTTAGCAAATTGAAATTTACTGCAAACATCTTGCCATCACCGCAAAAAATGGTATAATAAATGTGTATGGCACCTAAGGCCAATCGAATCAAAAAACCGAAAGGAGTACCAATATGAACTATTCCGCTAAAGTGGAAAACATGTGTACGGTAACCAAGGGTCCTCATCATGGCCCCGCCCCGATCCCGGAAGAAGGCAAATGGATTCAGTCCTATGAAATCAAGGACATTTCCGGCCTGTCCCACGGTATCGGCTGGTGCGCTCCCCAGCAGGGCGCCTGCAAGCTGACGCTGAACGTGAAAGAGGGCATCGTGCAGGAAGCGCTGGTCGAGACGATCGGCTGCTCCGGTATGACCCACTCCGCCGCCATGGCCGCCGAGATTCTGCCCGGCAAAACGCTGCTGGAGTGCCTGAATACCGACCTGGTGTGCGATGCGATCAACGTCGCCATGCGCGAAATCTTCAAGCAGCTGGCTTATGGCCGCACGCAGACCGCTTTCTCCGAGGATGGTCTGCCGATCGGCGCCGGCCTGGATGACCTGGGCAAGGGCCTGCGCTCTCAGGTGGGCACCATGTACAGCACCGGTGCCAAGGGCGTTCGCTATATGGAAATGGCCGAGGGCTATGTCCTGAAGATGGCTCTGGACGAGAACGATGAGGTATGCGGCTATCAGTTCGTCAAGCTGGGCAAAATGCTGGAGGACATCCGTCACGGCGCTACCCCGGACGAGGCTTACAAGAAGAACATCGGCCAGTACGGCCGCTTCGACAACGCTGCCAAGTATATCGATCCCCGCGAAGACTAATCAAAGACCATCTGAAGGAGGACAAGTAAAATGGCGAATGAAGTCATCTTTGAAGGCAAAGAGAGAAGAATGCCTAAGATCGAAAAGTGTCTTGCCGAGTATGGCCTTGCCAGTCTCGAAGAGGCGCGCGACCTTTGCGTAAGCAAGGGTTTCAACCCCTATGATATCGTCAAGGGCGTACAGCCCATCGCTTTTGAGAACGCCGGCTGGGCCTACACCCTGGGCTGCGCCGTCGCTCTGAAAAAGGGCGTAAAGAGCGCATCCGAGGCTGCCGAGGCCATCGGTATCGGTCTGGAAGCCTTCTGCGTGCCCGGTTCGGTTGCCGAGCAGCGCAAAGTCGGTCTGGGCCACGGCAACCTGGGCGCCATGCTGCTGCGTGACGAGACCAAGTGCTTCGCGTTCCTGGCCGGTCACGAGTCCTTTGCCGCCGCAGAAGGCGCCATCGGTATCGCCCGTACGGCCAACCGTGCCCGCAAAGAGCCCCTGCGCATCATCCTGAACGGCCTGGGCAAAGACGCCGCTTATATCATCTCCCGCATCAACGGCTTCACCTATGTGAAGACCGAGTATGATTTCTTCAACAGCGAGCTGAAGATCGTGGAAGAGAGAGCGTTCTCCGACGGCGAGCGCGCGGCTGTAAAGTGCTACGGCGCCAACGACGTTCTGGAAGGCGTTGCGATCATGCAGCACGAGGGTGTGGACGTTTCCATCACCGGCAACTCCACCAACCCCACCCGCTTCCAGCACCTGGTGGCCGGCACCTATAAGAAGTGGGCCATCGAAAACGGCAAGAAGTATTTCTCCGTGGCTTCCGGCGGCGGCACGGGCCGTACCCTGCACCCGGACAACATGGCGGCCGGCCCCGCTTCCTATGGCCTGACCGACTCCATGGGCCGTATGCACGGCGATGCCCAGTTCGCTGGTTCCTCCTCCGTACCGGCTCACGTAGAGATGATGGGCCTGATCGGCATGGGCAACAACCCCATGGTAGGCGCCACCGTTGCCTGCGCGGTTGCGGTATACGAAGCCAGCAAGTAATTTCCGGTTTTTGATTCGAGAAAAAGGGCCCTTCCCGCGAAAACGGGAAAGGCCCTTTTTTGCGCCATGGAAAGCGGCGGCGGAAAATTACGGGCAGTTTTGGGGCATACTTTTCAGCAGCTCCACCGCCTCGGCAATATACGCCGCCAGGGGGGCCGGGGTGGTCCCCATAATCTGGACATGGCAGCGGGTCATGGGAATCAGCAGCTTTTTCGCCCGGCTGGAGGAGACCGCCGCCGCCATGGCCGGGGAGATCTCGCCCATCATGGAGTTGGCAAAGGCAATTCCCACCGGGCCCAGAATCACATCCGCCCGCTGGGCATTGAAGACCACCGCGTTTTCCCCGGTGGCCGCGGCATCGGCGCCGGCCTTCAGCATAGCCGCCGTGGCGGCCGTATTGGATCCCACCGCCCAGATCTCCCAGTTCTCCTGCCGCACCATGCGCAGCTGGGCGATGCACTGGCTGCCCACGCCGCCGCCCTGGCCGTCAATCACAAGAATTTTCATTTGGTTTCGTCCCCTTTTTTCCAATTGTTCCGTTTCTGTTATACAGGAAAAGGCGCGCCCCGTCAAGCCCGGGGGCCAATGGTTAAATTTTTGTAATATTCTTTAAAAGAATATTCCGCCTGTTCTGTCTTTCTATACTATAGGTTGCGGGTTCCCCCGCGATTGGATTTTATTTGAGAAAGGAAGTGCAGTCCCGTCATTTGGACGGGCCCTCTATGAAAAAACGCATCGTTTCCCTGTTTTTGTCCCTCACCCTGCTGACTTTTGCCGCTGCCTGCGGCTCTTCTGCCCCGGAAAAAGCCCCGGCCTCCTCCGGAGAGCCGGTTTCTTCCTCCCAGCCGGAGACAAGCCCCACACCGGCGCCCACCCCTTCCCCCGCGCCGACTCCTTCCCCGGAACCCACGCCCACCCCGGAGCCCGATGATGCCTGTTTTGAAAACAGCGCGTTCCTGGGCAACTCGCTGGTCAGCGACCTGTACACCTATGCCATTGTGCCAGAGGCGGATTATTACTTTAAAAACGGCCTGACGGTCCGCTCGGTGTTCACCGAGGCCGAGGCCGGCTCTTCCACGGGCACCCCGGTGTACGACGCTGCCGTTTCCCGGCACTATGACCGGTACTTCCTGATGTTCGGGCTGAACGAACTGGGCTGGTCCTACGAGAGCGTGTTCATCGACGACTACCGCACCCTGATCGAGACGCTGCAGAAGGACGAACCGGACGCGGAAATCTATGTGCAGTCGCTGACGCCCGTCTCCCAATCCCGGTCCGATAAAAACCTGTACGGCGTGACCAACGACCGGATTACCCTGTACAACGACCTGCTGCGCGATTTGTGCGAGGAACTGGATGTGCCCTTTGTGGACATCTCCGCCGCGGTGATCGGCCCGGACGGCACCCTGCCGGAACAGGCGGCGGCCGACGGCGTACACCTGAACTACGAATACTGCGGGGTGTGGGTGGATACCCTGCGGGCGGCCATCGAGAAATAAAGGAGGAACCTTATGAAACGCTTGCTCTATGTACTGATGATCGTAACCGTTCTGCTGGCCGGGTGCGCTTCCGGCGGGGAAAAGGAATTCTCCCTGTCCCCGGAGGAGCTGGGCCAGACGATTTTTGAAAAAGCCGAGTTCACCGACCAGCTGACCCTTCTGCCCAAGGAATCCCTCTATCGCCTGTACGATCTGGACAGCAGCCTGGTGGAGGACAGCTGCCTGTATGTGGGCACCGGCTCCACCGCCGAGGAGATCGCGGTCTTCCGGATGAAGGACGCCGGCGGCGTGGAGGCGGCCAAGGCGGCCATTGAAAAGCGCATCGCCTATCAGACGGATAATTTTGAGGACTACGTTCCGGCGGAGATTCCCAAGCTGGAGAAGGCCGTCGTCAAAACCGGGGGCACCACGGTGGTTTTCGTGGTCAGCGCCAATGCCGACGGGGCCAAAAGCGTGATTGATTCCCTGTACCGCTGAAAAATACCCCCGTCCATAAAAAAGCAGGACCTGTGCCGTCAAGCGGCTGCACAGGTCCTGCTTTTTTCTTCACTTTCCCTTTTTCTCGCTGCGCTCGCGCATTTTTTCAAAAAAGCTGCGGCGCTTCTGGTAATTGCGCTCGTCCCCGTTTTTGTCCAGCTCCTGCAGCAGTTCCTTCTGCCGCTGGTTCAGGTTCCGGGGTACCTCGACCGTCACCTGCACATACTGGTCGCCGCGGGTGCGGCCGTTCAGGCTCTGGATCCCCTTGCCGCGCAGCTTGAAGATATCGCCGGGCTGGGTTCCCTCGTGCACATGGTAGCTGACCTGGCCGTCCAGGGTGGGAACGGTCACATCGGCGCCCAGGGCCGCCTGGGTGAAGGTGATGGGCATTTCACACCACACATCGTTGCCGCGGCGCTCGAAAATGGGATGGGGCCGCACGCTGACATACACGTGCAGATCCCCGTTGGGGCCGCCGCCCGCCCCGGCATTGCCGTGGCCCGGCACATTCAGGATCTGATCATCGTCAATCCCGGCCGGGATGGTGATCTCGATCTTCTTGTTCCGGCGCATCCGGCCGCTGCCGCCGCACTGCTTACAGGGCTTTTCGATAATCTTCCCGGTGCCCTGGCAGCGGTCGCACCCGCGGCTGGTCTGTACCACGCCGAAGGGGGTCCGCTGGCTGACGCGCACCTGGCCCGTGCCGTTGCACTGGGGGCACGTCTGGGGCGAAGAGCCCGGCTCGGCGCCGGTGCCGTGGCACGTCTCGCAGGCATCCACCTGGGTAAAGCTGACCTCCTTTTTGCAGCCCTTGGCCGCTTCCTCAAAGGAGATGATCACCTGGGCTTCGGTATCGCTGCCGCGGCGGGGCCCATTGGCCCTGCGGCTCTGCCGTCCAAACCCACCGCCGAAGAAGCTGTCGAAGATGTCTCCCATATCGAAGTCCACACCCTGGAATGGGCTGCCCGCCCCGCCGGCGCCGCCGCCGAAGTTGGGATCCACCCCGGCAAAACCAAACTGATCGTACCGGGCGCGCTTGTCTTTATCGGAAAGAACCTCGTAGGCTTCGTTGACTTCCTTGAACTTCTGTTCGGCTTCCTTGTCACCGGGATTCAGGTCGGGGTGATACTTCTTGGCCAGCTTGCGATAGGCTTTCTTAATCTCGTCTTCCGGGGCATTTTTCGGTACGCCCATCACCTCATAATAATCCCTTTTATCCGCCATTCGAATCACTCCACTCTGATGCTTTTACAGGGAAAGAGAGGGCGGCTTTTCGCCGTCCTCTGCTGGTTCCCGGATACCGTCCTGCGATATCCACCGTACAACAGCTTTTCTATTGTACGCTTATTTCTTATCGTCGTCAACTTCTCTGTAATCGGCGTCGTACACATTGCCGTTGGGAGCACCGGCGCCGGGATCGGCGGGACCGCCGGGCTGCTGCGGACCCTGCTGCGGAGCCTGCTGCTGGTACATCTTCTGGCCCACCTGCATCATCACCTGCTCCAGCTCTTCCATGCCCTTCTTGATGGCCGCCGCGTCATTGCCGCTGATGGCCTGCTTCAGGGTGGACACCTTGCCCTCGATGGCGCTCTTGTCGGCATCATCCATCTTGTCGCCGTTGTCCTTCACCAGCTTTTCGGCCTGGTAGCACATATTCTCGGCGTTGTTGCGGGTATCCACTTCCTCGCGGCGCTTCTTATCCTCGCTGGCAAACTGCTCGGCTTCCTTCACGGCCTTGTCGATATCCTCTTTGCTCATGTTCGAGCTGCTGGTAATCGTGATGTGCTGCTCCTTGCCCGTGCCCAGGTCCTTGGCCGATACGTTGACAATGCCGTTGGCGTCAATATCGAACGAAACCTCGATCTGGGGGATTCCGCGGGGCGCGGGGGCAATGCCGTCCAGACGGAACAGGCCCAGCTGCTTGTTGTCGCGGGCAAACTCACGCTCGCCCTGCAGAACGTTGACCTCTACCTGGGTCTGACCGTCGGCCGCCGTGGAGAAGATCTGGCTCTTCTTGGTGGGGATGGTGGTGTTGCGGTCGATGATCTTGGTCATCACGCCGCCCATGGTCTCCACGCCCAGGGACAGGGGCGTTACATCCAGCAGCAGCAGGCCTTCCACTTCGCCGCCCAGCACGCCGGCCTGAATGGCGGCGCCCATGGCCACGCACTCGTCGGGGTTGATGCCCTTGAAGGGATCCTTGCCGATGAAGGAGCGGACCGCTTCCACAACGGCGGGAATACGGGACGAACCGCCGACCATCAGGACCTTGTTGATCTCATTGATGGACAGGCCGCTGTCCTGCAGGGCCTGACGGACGGGCACCATGGTGCGCTCGACCAGGTCTGCCGTCAACTCATTGAACTTGGCGCGGCTCAGATCCATGTTCAGGTGCTTGGGGCCGGTGGCATCCGCCGTGATGAAGGGCAGGTTGATGTTGGCGCTGGTCATGCCGGACAGCTCGATCTTCGCCTTTTCCGCGGCTTCCTTCAGGCGCTGCATGGCCATTTTGTCCCCGCTCAGATCCACGCCGGTCTCCATCTTGAAGGTGGAAACCATCCAGTCCATAATGCGCTGGTCGAAGTCATCGCCGCCCAGATGGGTATCGCCGTTGGTGGCCAGCACTTCCTGTACGCCGTCGCCCATTTCGATGATGGAGACATCGAACGTGCCGCCGCCCAGGTCATAGACCATCACTTTCTGATCCTCGCCCTTATCGACCCCGTAGGACAGAGCCGCCGCGGTGGGTTCGTTAATGATGCGCTTTACATCCAGACCGGCGATTTTACCGGCATCCTTGGTGGCCTGACGCTGAGCGTCGTTGAAGTAAGCGGGAACCGTGATGACCGCAGAGTTGACCGGCTCGCCCAGATAGGCCTCGGCCGCGGTCTTCAGCTTCTGCAGGATCATGGCGCTGATCTCCTGGGGAGTGTACTGCTTGCCGTCGATGTTCACCTTGTAATCGGTGCCCATGTGGCGCTTAATGGACGAGATCGTGCGCTCGGGGTTGGTGATGGCCTGGCGCTTTGCCACCTGGCCCACCATGCGCTCGCCGTTCTTGGCAAATGCCACCACCGACGGGGTGGTGCGGGCGCCCTCTTCGTTTGCGATGACGACGGGCTCGCCGCCTTCGATTACGGATACGCAGGAATTCGTTGTACCAAGGTCAATACCAATTGTCTTTGCCATAATTTCATTACCTCCAAATTATACCGAAAGATTGATGTTTGATCGCTAAAAAACAGGGTTGCTCTTTTCAGTTTGCCACCTGTACCATGGCGGGGCGGACCACTTTTTCGTTCCGCTTGTATCCCTTCTGGTACACGGCGCTGATCACGTTTTCGCCCAGGGTTTCGTCCTCGATATGGGAAACGGCATTGTGCAGATTGGGATCAAAGGTCTCTCCCACTTCACCGACCGCCGTGATCTTCAGTTTCGTCAGGGAGGTGTGCAGCTGGGTCTGTACCATCTCCACACCCTTGCGCAGATCCTCCACGCTGCATTCCTCCAGCTGAAGGGCGCGCTCCAGGTTATCCGCCACCGGAAGGATCTCGGTCACCGCCAGCGAGGTGGCGTCGTCGTAAATCGCGGCCTTTTCCCGCTCGGTGCGCTTGCGGAAGTTGTCGTATTCCGCCCGCAGCCGCAGGTACCGGTCATTGAGAGCGGCCAGATCCGCCTTTGCCTTTTCCAGCTCTTCCTTCAGCTTCTCGCTCTCCTTTTTCTCTTTGTGCCGGGACTTCTTCTCCTCCGCGGGCTTTTCCTGCTCCCCGCTCTCCGGTGCTGTCTCCCCGGCCGGGTTGGGTTCTTCCACCGGCTTCTCAGGCGGCGTATCGGGGATTTCCCCGCCCCCTGTTCCGGTTACCTTCTCTTCTTCTGCCAAGGCTGATCGCTCCTTTTCTCTCTATCGTTTTCTATCGTTTTGTCTGTTCTCTCCTCCGCTGCGGCTACTGTTCCCGCAAAAGCACGGTCAGCATCTGCGAAACCGAATCCGAAACATAGGAGAGAACGGCTGTGGTTTTTCCATAATCCATGCGCATGGGCCCGATTACCGCCATTCCGCCGGCATCCTCGTTTCCCACGCGGTACCGCACGGTCACCAGGCTGGAATCCACCAGCTCGGGGCACCGGGTCTCGGGGCCCACCCGCACCCGCACGGCATTGGGATCCTGCTGCAGAAGGGAGACCACATCCCGCGGCCTCTCCAGCAGATCCATCACCCGCCGGGCACTGGACCGGTCATACTCGGGATAATACAGCAGGTTCATCTGCCCGCTCAGGCACACCCGCGTCCAGATCGTGTCGTTGACCACATCCAGCAGGGCCCGCAATGCCGAACTCATAAGCACGGCCATCTCGCCGAACGAGGTCAGCAGCGACTGGACAAACGCCGGCGTGATGGAGGACACCGGCCTTCCGGCCAGCTTTCCGTTGAGCAGCCGGAAGAATACCCGCAGCACATCCTGGCTGAGATCGAAATCGCAGTGGAAAATCCGCGATTTGATCGTTCCCGCCGAGCTCATCAGCAGGATCATCGCCGTGCGCCGGCCCACCTGAACAAACTGCACGCCGCGGATCACCGCCGAACTGCCGCTGGGGGTGGTGGCCACGGCCGCCATCCGGGTCAGTTCGGCAATCACTTCCGTGGCCGAACCGAGCAGCTTCTCCGGGTCAAAGGCGTTGGGCTGCAGGACCGAATCGACATACGACTGTTCCTGCCGGGTCAGCAGGGGGACGCGCATCAGCCGGTCGATATAAAACCGGTACCCCATCGCCGAGGGGATCCGCCCCGCCGACGTGTGCGGCTGCGCCAGAAATCCCATCTCGGCCAGGTCGGCCATATCGTTGCGCACCGTCGCCGAGGAAACGCCCAGTTCCGCGGCGATCAGCTTACTTCCCACCGGGTCCCCGGTCAGGACGTACGCCCCGCATACGGCCGCCAGAATTTTTTCCTTTCTGGCACTGAGTTCCATTTCCTGTCACCTCCTGCTCCGGTCATTAGCACTCGTGCTATTTGAGTGCTAATTTCTATATCCTATACTACTATTCCCCCGGCTTTTTGTCAAGCCCCAATTTGTAAACGATTTATGAAAACCACAGGTTTCCTTTTTCCCCGAAAAGCGGCGTGTGAAATTGTTTTTTCCACTTTTTCATGGTATAATCGTATCCATGAAGAAAGTACCCGGATTTCGGGTACACAAAACCGGCGGGCATCGGCCCCGCCGCATTCCGATTTGCCGGGAGGGATTCTTTTGACGGATGCTGTCACTTTATCGTACATCAATCTGTATGCCATTCTGGGTTCGCTGCCCCATTTATGCGAGCTGGTTCCCGAAGCGGCCGAACTGGTAAAAGGAAAACCGGTTTCCATCGGTTTTCAGGTCAAGGGCGGGCCCTCGGCCACCCTGTGCTTTTCCGACGGGGCCTGTGTCCTGAGAGAAGGGGTGGACGGTTGCGACGTCCTGCTGCCCTTTTCCAGCCCGGAGAAGTTTAATGGCCTGATCGACGGCACCGTGACGCCGGTACCGAAAAAGGGCTTTACCAAAATCCGCTTTCTGCTCAAGAACTTTACGGCCCTGACCGATCTGCTCACCCGCTACCTGCGCGCCGGAGAAGCGGACCTGCAGGACGAGACGTTTTTCGCCCGCAGCACCACGCTGATGCTGTATGTGATCGCCGGGGCCATCAGCCAGATCGGCAACCACGATAAAATCGGGCGGTTCAGCGCCTCCAATATTCCGGATGGGATCATCCGCCTGGCCATTCAGGGCGGCGCTGCGGCCACCATCCAGGTGAAAAATCATGTGCTGGCCACCGATCCCGTCCCCGCGGCCGATTTCACCGCCTGCATGGAATTTGCCGATATCCATCTGGCCCGCGACCTGTTCGACGGCAAGGTCAACGCCGTGGCCTGCATCGGCACCGGCGAGATCCGCATGAGCGGCATGATCTCCATGCTGGACAATGTCAACCGCATTCTGGACCGGGTCGCCCTGTACCTGGCGTAAAAAAGGAGGGTCACCACCATGAGAAAACTGAATTCCTACGAGAACAGCCGGGCCCAGTTTGCCCGCGCCGCCAAGGTCATCCCCTCCGGCATTTACGGCCACCAGGGCCCGGCCGAGGGCTGCTATATCCCCATCGAGGCCTTCCCGCTTTACAGCGACCACGCCCAGGGCTCTTATTTCTGGGATGTGGATGGGAACCGCTTTATTGATTATATGTGCGCCTATGGGCCCAACGTGCTGGGCTACAATGACCCCGACGTGGATGAGGCCGCCCGCCGCCAGGCGGAAAAGGAGAACTGCGTGACGGCCCCCAGCACGGTGATGATCGATTTTGCCGAGCTGCTGGTGGATACGGTGGCCAGCGCCGACTGGGCGTTTTTCGCCAAAAACGGGAACGATGTGACCACCGGCGCCGTGATGTGCGCCCGCGCCTACACCCACCGCAAGAAGATCGTGTTTTTCAAGGGGTACTACCACGGCGTTTCCCCCTGGACCCAGAAAATCGACTATCCCGGCATTCTGGAGGAGGATGTGTGCAACAACCTCTATGTGGAATGGAACAACTTTGACCAGCTGTGCGAGGTGTTCGAGCGCTACAAGGGGGAGATTGCCGCCGTCATCGGCCAGCCGTACATGCACGGCAACTTTATGGATAATCAGATGCCCGCGCCGGGCTTCTGGCAGAAGGTGCGTAAGCTGTGCACCGACAACGATGTGGTGCTGATTATCGACGACGTACGCGCCGGCTTCCGCATGGATCTGGCGGGATCGGACCACTATTTCGGGTTCGAGGCCGACCTGATCTGCTTCTGCAAGGCGCTGGCCAACGGCTACAATGTCTCGGCTCTGTGCGGCAAGGATTTTCTGAAGAACAGCATGAGCAGCCTGTCCTATACGGGCAGTTACTGGATGAGCGCGGTCCCCTTCGCCGCCGGAATCGCCTGCCTGACCAAGATGAAAAAGCTGGGTATGCCCGAGCTGCTGATCGAAAAGGGGAAAAAGCTGAAGGGCGGCCTGTTAAAGGCGGCCGCAGACAACGGCTTTAACCTGCACGTCACCGGAATCGAATCCCTGCCCTACCTGCGCATTGCGGATGATCCCTCCCTGCGCCTGCATCAGCAGTGGATTGCCGAGTGCGTAAAGCGCGGCGTTTTCTTCACCAACCACCACAACCATTTTATCAATGCCTCCCTGTCCGATGCCGATATCCAGGAGACCATTGAGGTGGCGGATGAGGCGTTCCGGGTGATCCGGGAGCGGATGGACTGATCCCCCGCCCGAAAGCCCCGGGGATCCATCGAACTTTTTGAGAATCATAAAGAAAACCGGCGTGACGTTCTCTCCGTCACGCCGGTTTTTTCGGTCCTGTTCCATTCTTTATCCGGACATTGTTTCCATTTGCGCCAGCACCTCTCCGATATCCCCATGCAGGCAGAGGGACCGCTCCGCTATCTCCTCCGGTGCATACGCTTCTCCCCTGTTGATGCAGGCATAGAATGCCTGTGGATTTTGGGCGGTCATGCGCCAGAAGGGGTACTTGATAATAACCGGCGTGTTGTACCCCACTCCCAACTCCAGAAAAACGATTCTCTGCCCGGCGCGGCGGCGCAGGAACCCGGTGTATCGTTCCGCCGCCTGCTCCCATCCCTCATCCTGCACAAACGTATCATCACACCGCAGATTCATGGCCATGGGCGCGCCGCAGACCGGGCATCGGGGAATCAGCTCCGCCGGGATTTTCATGTTCCGCTGCTCCGCTGCCATTCGGCGGACCGCCGCCTCATTGTCATAGGTTTTCCTGTGACAGGCTTTGGAGCATTGCCACAATCCATAATCGCCCTGGGTGTAAAACAGCCGCTTCTTATCAAAGCCGGCCTTCTGGAACTGATGATCCACATTGGTCGTAAGGACAAAGTAATCCTTATCCTCCACCAGCTTCAGCAGCTCTGTATAGGGCCTTCCCGGCCCCGGGTCATACCGGTTGATCCGGATGTGCCGTGACCACCAGGCCCAGTATTCCTCCAGCGTATTATACGGGTAAAAGCCGCCCGAGTACATATCGGAAATCCCATACTTCTGATGGAAGTCCGAAAAATACGTTTTAAAGCGCTCACCGGAGTAGGTCAGTCCCGCGGAAGCGGACAGCCCCGCCCCCGCGCCGATCACCACGGCATCCGCAGCCTCCAGCTTCTCTCTCAGGATTTTTATCTGGACCGAGCAGTCCCCGGTAGATGTCGTAATCCTCGTCTTTGAAAACATTGAATAGCACCTCGATCCTGCTGTGCGTCTCTCTCCTGTACTCCCGCACGGTCCGAACCGCGATCTGTGCGGCTAAGGTCCGGGGAAAACGGAATACCCCCGTGGAGATACAGCAGAAAGCCACATTTTTCAGTCCGTTTTCATCCGCCAGCTCCAGGCAGGAGCGGTAGCAGGAGGCCAGCAGCCGTTCATCCTCATCGGTAACGTCACCGTCCACAACCGGCCCCACCGTGTGCAGCACATACCGGCAGGGAAGGTTATAGGCGGGGGTGATCTTGGCCCCTCCCGTTTCCTCCCCGTGCCCCTGCCGCTCCATCAGCCGGGCACAGGCAAGCCGCAGCTGCACGCCCGCAAAGGTGTGGATGCAGTTGTCGATGCAGCCGTGGCACGGCACATAGCACCCGGTCATCCCGGAATTGGCCGCATTGACGATGGCATCGCAGCGCAGCGTGGTGATATCCCCCTGCCACAGGTAGATCCCATCCTCCACCGGCGTGAGGGAGGAAATATCGGTCACGCCCTTCCCGGCGGTTTCCTCCTGCAAATACGCATCCTGAACCGCGAGAAACCCGCTGTCGGCCGGGGCGGGCCTTCGGATATTCAGCAGAGAGCGCAGCAGCCGCTTTTGCTCCCCGGTGTCCGCCGGGATTTTCACGCGGCCCGTTTCCTCCCTTTCCCGCAGCAGGAATTGGATCAGCTCCCTCAGGCGCTCGTCCTGGTTCATTCGATCCCCCTCTTTTCAATGGCTCTGACCGGGCAGATTTCATAGCAATTGCCGCAGTGCAGGCAGTTCTGCTGCCGGATGACCACCGGCTTGCCGGAAATGTCGATACACTTCTGCGGACATCTGGAATAGCAGAGCTTGCAGCCGATGCACCCCGGCCCCACAAAATACCCGGCGCTGTCTTCTTCGGCACGGCCGATCACAAAGCGGTCCCGCCGGACGTGCGCGGGGTCGCTGATATCGAAATACTCGCCCTGCGCCTCATACAGCCGGAACACCTCCAGGGCCGCACGGGTATCCCCGGGATAGATCCCCTGCATATAGGGATTTTTCTCAAAAATCTCGCCGAGCTTTTCCGTGCCAATGGGTTCAGTTTTCCCCCGCAGTGAGACCGACTTCTTTCCTTTCACCGCCGACAGCGCCACATAGCCCTGTTCGATCAGTTGGGCATGGAAACCCTTCCCCTTTGCCGTCAAAAAGTATACGCCCTCTTCGTCCCACAGCATCATGTCAATCACGCGGGTCTGCGGATGTCCGTCGGCCCCGACCGTCGCGATCACCGCCGAGTGGATCTCCTCCACCAGCATTCTCAGAAAATCGGTGGTTTCCATTCTGTCCTCCCCTTATAAAACGGGCGGGCGCCTCCTGTCCCCGGGGGCGTCCGCCTTCCTTTTCTCTCTTAGAAAACAAACGGCGGCTCCCCGGAGAAGTCCGCGATCACGCCATGGGGATCCTCCAGATAGAACACCTCAAAAATCGGATTCTCCGCCGTCTGATACTGCCCTTTCACGATGGGATTGTTCATGCAGCCTTCCTTGACCGCCCTATTGTTCTCAAAGACCGCTTTGCCGTGCAGGCGTATCCAGGCATAGCTGGGGCTGGATACCGAAATCTCCACGAAGGGGTTAACCTGCATATCCTGATAGACATCCTTCTGGTTATTGGTGCAGAACCACAGTTTTCCCTCCTGCTCAAAGCAGAACATGAAGGGGCGGCACTTGGCCTTTCCGTCACGGC
>JBJEQH010000077.1:0-3312 GCA_051881655.1 Candidatus Heritagella sp.
CCTTTTTCTCTTCCCGGTCCCGCCATCCAAAAAACATACGATGAGGTTTATTTTCTCCCTCCAAAACCGAAATCGCCAGACCCACCGCCTGTGTCTCCTCCATAATGGCAGGAACACGGCGACAAATCTCTTCTTCTACAAATTCCCACTGGGTATGAATCATATCTCTCCCTCACTTTTTGGGCTTGCGCAGAATTTTGCCCAGCCGCTGATCGGTCTGCTCTCCATCCCGCACCGCAAACTGGCCATCCATCAGCACATGGAGGATGCCTTTTGGCTTTATGCAAGGATTTTTAAACGTGTTGCAGTCGGTAATCGTATCCGGATCGAAAACCGTGATATCGGCGATTTTTCCCTTTTGCAGAAGTCCACGATCCCGAATGTCATTGATCTCACAGGGGCGGCGGGTAATCCGGGCCACGGCCTGCTCCATTGTGCAGAATTTCTGCTCGCGTACCAGGCGCAGGAAACGAGGAAAGGTCGCATAATTGCGGGGATGCTGTTTTCCCCCACTCTTCTTTTCATCGAAGGGGAATGCCGAGCCGTCGGATCCAATGGCAAAATCATTCTGCGCCAGCATAACGGCTACATCCTCTTCGCTCATGCCAAATCCGATGCACCAGGCTTTCCCGTTCGAGCACACGGTCAGTTCCGCCATGGTCTCGGCCATGGAAAGTCCCATTTTCCGGCTGACTTCCCACAGGGTACAGCCGTCCGCCTGCGGGAAGGTTCCCGCCGTATTCACAATAATGTATCCCTCGCCCTCTTCCTTTGTGGAAAAACGCTCCGCGAGAAAATCCAGGATTTCCTGCCTTCGCTCTCCCTGTACGGCCGCGACTGCATGAGAGATTCCTCCCTGGATGGACCATTTGGGGAAGGAGTTGGTGATTCCGGAGGAGGAGGCCGTGTAGGGGTATACATCGGCAGAAGCCCGGATTCCCTCCCGCTGGGCCCGATGAAGCAGCTCGGCAAAATGGGGCGCCATTCCAAAAGCGGATTTTCCGCCCGCCTTAAAATGGGAGATATTCACCCGCACGCCGCTGGCCCTTGCGATGTGGAACATCTCTTCCAATGCTTCGGGAGTGCGCTCGTTCTGATAGCGCATATGGGAATGTACCACTCCCCCGTATTCCGCGACAACCGCGCCCAGGGTATCCAATTCCGCCTGGTTTGAAGAGATCCCGGGTGTGTACCCCAGTCCTAACGACATCCCCCATGCCCCATACTCCATCTGCTCCCGCAGCAGCCGGGCCATCAGAGAGAGCTCTTCCTCGGTGGCCGGGCGGTTTTTATATCCCATCACGCCCACGCGCAGGGCCCCGTGGCCGATCAGAGGAATCTGATTGGTACCCATTTGAATTCCGTTTTTCTGCAATTTCTCGGTAAATTCCCGGAGACTGCAGGAGGCAAACGGTGCATATGCATCCGCGTATTCCATGAGGCGCTCCCTCCCATCCGGCGGGCAGGGATAGATGGTACTGCCGCACTGGCCGGAAACCTCGCTGGTCACCCCCTGCAGCAGTTTTCCCTCGCACCGGTCATCGTCCAGAAAAACCGTATCGCTGTGGGAATGGTTATCGATAAAGCCCGGGGCCACGGCCAAGCCGTGCAGATCCACCACTTCATGGGCGGCCTCATGGATGGAGGGAGCTACCTCCTCGATTCTGCCATCGCGGATAGCCACATCCCCCTCATAGGAGGGATTGCCTGTACCGTCCATAATTCTCCCGTTTTTCAGAATCCGGTCATACATATCTATTGGCTCCTTTTTCTATCTTTTTTTCGAAAAAAACCGCAGATCCACGAATAAAAACGGATCTGCGGCTGTCTTTATGAAAACACAGGGGAGTCCTGGTCCTTTTTGGGCCAGCGCCGGCGCACCACCAAAAAGCAGGTCAGATGAGCCAATGTCGTTACAATCCAGGAAACAGCATAGCAAAGATACAGGGTTTCCAGCGTACGCGACCACTGAAACACTGTGCAGATCCACAGAATCCGCAGCCCGCAGGCACCTGCCAGAGATACAATCATAGGCATAACACCATACCCCATTCCGCGCAGAATTCCGCAGAATACATCCATCAATCCACAGAAGGCATAAGTGGAGGAAACCAGTGACAACCGGATCATTCCATACACGATCACCTGAGGGTCGGAAGTGTACAGGCCCAGCAGCACGTCCCCGCAGAGATAAGCCCCTACCCCCAGAATTACCCCGTTAAGTCCGGCGCAAAACAGGCACTGCAGCAAAATACGGTTAATCCGCCCATACCGGCGCCCGCCCATATTCTGGCTGGTAAAGCTGACGGCGGCCTGGTAAAAGGAATTCATGGCCACATAAACAAACCCCTCGATATTGGCGGCCGCCGTGCTGCCCGCCATGGCAATGGAACCAAAGGAGTTGATCGAGGATTGAATCAGCACATTGGAAAGGGAGAATACGCATCCCTGTAAACCGGCCGGCAGACCAATCCGGGCAATATCCCGCAGGGCCGCCTTCTTCACACACAGCTTTTTGATTTCCAGGCGGCACATGGTATCACTTTTGATCAGACAGCGGACAATCAAGGCCGTGGATACGCACTGTGAGAGAACCGTGGCCGCCGCTACACCGGCAACTCCCCAGGAAAAAACAATGACAAACAGAAGATTCAGGGCTACATTCAGAACACCGGCGATCATCAAAAAATAGAGCGGCCGGCGGGTATCCCCCACCGCACGGAGAATCGCGCTGCCAAAATTGTACAGCATCATAACCGGCATACCCAGAAAGTAAATCATCATGTACAGGACAGCCTGGTCAATCACGTCCGAAGGTGTTCCCATCAGCAGAAGCAGGGGCCGCGAAAAACACAGACCAACAATCACCAAAATCACGCCTCCGATCAAACTGACCATCACCGAGGTATGTATGGTATCTTCCAGGCGGTCATAGTCCCGTGAGGCGTAATAGCGGGCTACGAGAACATTGGCGCCAATGGAAAGGCCAACAAACAGATTGGTCAGCAAATTGATCAGAGATCCCGTTGATCCAACCGCCGCCAGGGCCGTATCCCCCGCAAACTTTCCCACAACGATGACATCCGCTGCGTTAAAGAGAAGCTGCAGAATGCTGGACAGCATTAGCGGAAGCGAAAACAGAAGAATCTTGGGAAGAAGGGCCCCCGAACACATATCCAGTTCATAATTTCTTTTCCGCATCGCCACGAAAAACCCACTCCCTTTCCCGGGCAAGTCCCGGACATACATTGATTTTCGGCACTCCTATTGTACACCGGCCTCTGTTAAAAAGAAAGCGTTTAAAAAAATTTT
>JBJEQH010000078.1:0-3308 GCA_051881655.1 Candidatus Heritagella sp.
ATCCTCAAAGCTATGGGCGGTCAGATCCCCGTGCGGGTCGCCGGAGGAAACCTCCTGTACTTTTCTCTCAATACCGATCCCGCTGCTCTCCACAGCAATATCCACGCGGTAAAACGGTTCGAACAGATAATCGGTTTTTAAGTGCTTTTTTCGATAAAGCTGTCTGCGCAAAAATTCCTCTGCTTTTCTTGCTTCCTCGTTTTCACACCGGCAGATCAGTTCTCCGTCTATATCCATCTGTTCCCAGGGAATTTCGTCGATCAGAACCGGGGGCCGGACGATTTTCAGATCATTGGAATCGCGCATTCTTCGGTTGGCCTGCTGCTGTTCTTCTGAGCAGGCCAGCTCCATATATTGCTTTGCAAGTTCGCGGACAATCATACGGTCTTTCTGCAGCATTACGAGTTCTCCTTTCTGTATTTGTTTGCCGGAAGACAAACGGGAATCCTCAGAATTTTTTCTTTCTTTTCTGCCGATTTGGCGGAAAACAGCCGAAACACCGCCCGGCTTTGGGTAAACCGGGAAAATGCCGAAAGAGCGACGGTTTTCAAAAGGATGGCGGTCCTGGTTCGTCAAACAGAAGGGCATCCATAGAGGATTCATTAAAGCGGGGATTTCCACCCGGGTTCAAAAGAAGTTCCGCGGCCCCGGACAGGGTGCAGGATAATCGGGGGAATGCGAACATGTGGAAGCCGGGCGCAGGTTCAGCCTAACCCGGCGCAAATGCGGCCTGGAGTTGATCGCCGCATTCTCGCCGCATAGTAAGAGGGGGATTATTCGGCAGACAGTCCCTTACCCCTCGTACCACCGGTCGATGCTTTCACGGATGATCTCTACGTACCGGCGGACCTTGTTTATGTCGTGATTCACGGTATACACGTCGCGCTGGGCAATCTCCAGCTTGCAGCCGCGCGCGGTTTTTATCGTCTTTTCAATGTGCGCACGAAACGCATCTTCGTCGAGGTTCGCACCGACACCAAGGAAGTTCGGACTTGGCTTGCGAAGGTAGATGATACCCGATCCGCGGAGCTGTTCTGCCATGTATTCCTCGTCGCACCACGGGGAAATCGAAACCTTTTTGAGATTCGGCAGTGTCTTGATGTCGTCCCAGAACGCACTGACTGGCTCGCAGCAGCCATAACTCAGGCGGCCATACAGCGAGGCGATGCGCTTATAGCAGGGAAAAATAAACTCGTGGAACATCTTCGGCGAGATACCGACTGTCTCTTGACTGTCGAGAAAGCCCCAAAGATCGGTCGTCTTGGCCGGACCGGGCTTCTCTTCCTCATCATAGAAGCAGAGCGAGCCCTGCGCAAGTTCCTCAAAAGCATGGTTCTGCAGCAGTACGCCCTCCCGCTCGAGAAACGTAAAGTAATCGATATACGCCTGCGCGATGCGGTCCATCATCTCCTGAAACTCGTCCGGATAATCGTACAGCGCGTAGAGCATATTTTCCAGGCCCATCCGGTGCACGACCTTCTGCGTTGGTACAGCGTACAGGCTTCCGCAGACGATCCGCACAGGCAGGATATCGCCGAAAAGGTCCTCCAACCTTTCTTTTCTGCGCAGCGTCGCCTCCCGATCGACACCGAAAGTGCTCGGTTTGCGGATTTTATCCATCTCCTCGCCGAGGTCGCTGATGATGTGCTCGAAGCGGTGCCCCTGCTCGGTGCCGTCTTCCGCTTTGATGAGGCTCTCCCGGATGCGCTGGCCGAACAGTTCAAAATGCGAATCCCAGCCGATCTGGAAATACGGCGGGACAACCATATCGTCGTCAAAGCACTCGAGATTCAAAAAATTATGGATCAGCTGGTATTCGATGGACCGTGCAGCCTCATCCGTGCACTCCAGAAGAGGGTGGATTGCCTCCTGCGCGAAAGTGTCAACTTCAATGTGTATGACCGGCCGCTCGCCCCGGCACATATTGTGCCGCTTCCAGAGCGCGACCCTTTCCAGATTCTTCGGCGAATTGGCAATTTCAAGCTGATGCGCCGCCAACGCGCGCAACCGGTTTCTGTCCCTTTGTTTCATCGGTATTCTTCCTTTCATACGGGAATCGAGTCTTTTCTCCCAAACCGAAAGCCCCTATTGACGTGTCATACAGCGGCGTAAAAGTCATGAAAAACTTTCCTGCCGATCATACAAAAGTGCCGGGACTTTTCCATTCGCCGGCAGATCCGCTCTCCGCCTATATCCACCTGTTCCCAGAGCAACCCAAACACCGCCCGGTTTCGGGTGAACCGGGAAAATGCCGGAAGAGCGGCGCTTTCAAAAGGATGGCGGTCATGGTTCGTCAAACAGAAGCGCGTCCATATAGTTTTCATTAAAACGGGGATTTCCCCCTAAATTCAGGTGAACCGAGCCGGCTGCCAGAGAACGGACGGTTTCCAGCTGGTTTTGGTTCAGCAGGAGTTCCGCGGCCCCGGACAGGGCGGCATTCCCCAAAATCTGTACCCGGTTTTCCAGTCCGGGAGGAATCAGGCCGATGGCGGCAGCGGAGGATACGTTCAGGTGGCTTCCAAATCCGCCGGCGATATACAGAACCACGATATCATTTTCCGAGAGTCCGGCGGTTTCCAACAGGGTCTGAATTCCGGCACGGATGGCGGCTTTTGCCAGCTGTACAGCGCGGATATCCTGCGGGAGAAGATGAATACCGTCCCGCAGGGAAAGGGAGGAAACAGACGCGGTGGGGCTGTCTGCGGTTACGGCGCCGGTTTCATCAATGACTCCGGTTTCAAGGAAAGCGGCTACCGCGTCGATAAGACCCGACCCGCAGATTCCCACAGCAGGGGTTTCGCCGAGCGTATGGCAGTGGATTTCTCCGTTTTCGGTCCATACCCGGTCAATGGCGCCGGGGACACTGCCGCATCCGCAGGAAATTCCGGCTCCCTCAAAGGCGGGGCCCGCGGCCGTAGACGTCACAAATAGTTTTCCGTCTTTCCACAGGGCAATTTCTCCGTTCGTTCCGATGTCACAGAGCAGAGCGGTTTGAGGGTGTGCATACATCCGGCTGGCCAGTACGGCACAGGTGATATCTGCACCGACAAACGCATTCATGCAGGGAGGATAATAGACTGTCTTCCCCAGAAGCTCGGAATAGAAGTCAAACCGCGTGTCTGCGTGGAAAGGCGCGTGCGACAGGCACTCCGGGTTCCGGCCGGTGAGCAGATAGAGCATGGTTGTGTTCCCGGTTATCACCAGTACCGAAACGGATTCGGGAGGGAGATGGGCATCCGCACAGGCCTGCTTCAGCACAGCTTCCACTGCACGCAGGATCATTTCCTGTAAATGGGGGCCCTGCCCCT
>JBJEQH010000079.1:0-3296 GCA_051881655.1 Candidatus Heritagella sp.
ACCACAAACACCACGTCACCGCCGCGGCCGCCGTCGCCGCCGTCCGGCCCGCCGGAAGCCACAAATTTCTCCCGGTGGAACGCCACGGCCCCGTTTCCGCCGGTGCCCGCTTTGACAAAGATTTTTGCCACATCGATAAACATGCCCTTTCTCCTTCCTTTTCCGCTTTAGCACGGTACGACGCACAATGAAAAATCCCGGAACATTTCTGCCCCGGGATCGTTCGGTACCAATGATAGATTACTCAGCGTATACGCTGACCTGCTTGCGGTCGCGGCCCACGCGCTCGAACTTCACACGGCCGTCCACCTTGGCAAACAGAGAGTCATCCGAACCACGGCCCACGTTGTTGCCGGGATGGATATGGGTGCCGCGCTGCTTCACGAGGATATTCCCCGCCAGCACAAACTGACCGTCCGCGCGCTTTACACCGAGACGCTTGGACTCGGAATCGCGGCCGTTCTTTGTGGAACCCATACCTTTTTTATGAGCGAACAACTGAATATTGATCTTCAGCATTCTTTACACCTCCAGAATCGAAACTTGTAAATATTGAGAATACTGTTCGGAAAGGCCCTGCAGATGCAGGCACAGCCCCTCCATACACACGCGGCATCCGGCGGCATTCTCTTTTGTCACCCGGCACCGCAGATCCCCGTTCTTTTCCTGAACCGAGGCCGGCAGAAAAAGGACGTCGGTGATGGTATTGACCGCCATGTACACGGCAGAGGAAACGGCCGCGCACACGATATCGGCCCCTTCTTCCCGGTAACCGGCATGGCCCGTTACCGAAAAACCCGTAAAAAGACCGGTTTTCCGATCCTTTTCAAACGAAGCACGGATCATGGGAAAATCAGGCGTTCACAGCCTCGATCTGCACCTTCGTATAGGGCTGTCTGTGGCCCATCTTGCGGGCCGAACCCTTCTTGGGCTTGTAGGTCCAAACGGTAATCTTCTTGCCCTTGCCGTTCTTCACGATTTTGCCGGTCACGCTGGCGCCTTCCACATAGGGCTTGCCAACCTTCATGCCGTCCTCATCGCAAATAGCGATCACGGGGAACGTTACGGTTTCGTTCTCTTCTGCGGCCAGCTTCTCGACGAAAATTTCATCGCCGAACTTTACTTTGTACTGCTTGCCGCCGGTTTCAATGATTGCAAACATCTCTCAAAGGTCCTGCCTTTTCTATAAACTCGCTACGCCGGGCGGACGGGCGCAGAACGCCCCTCACTTGCAAAAGCCCGGAATACGCGGCTTAATGAGTTTACCATACCCGGGGCGGAAAGTCAAGGGATTTCCCCGGAAAACCGGGACTTTTTTACTCCTTTTCCCCCAGAATTTCCCGGGCCAGCCGCTGCCCGGTGGGGGTGGCCGCCAATCCGCCCCCGGCCGTCTCCCGCAGGGAGGAGGGCAGGCTGTCGCCCACGCGGCGCATGGCCAGGATCACCTCGTCCGCGGGGATGCGGCTCTCGATCCCGCACAGCGCCATTTCCGCCGCGGCCAGGGCGTTGGCGATGCCCATGGCGTTGCGCTTTACACAGGGGACCTCCACCAGCCCGGCCACCGGGTCGCACACCAGCCCCAGCACGTTTTTCAGGGCGATGGCACAGGCGTGGGCGCACATATCCGGGGTGCCGCCCATCATCTCGGTCACGGCGGCGGCCGCCATGGCCGAAGCCGCCCCCACCTCCGCCTGGCAGCCCCCCTGGGCGCCGGAGACGCTGGCGCCGTCGGCAATGGCCATGCCGATGCCCGCCGCCGTAAACAGGGCGCGCACGCCCGTGTCCCCGGGCAGGTTCTTCTCCTCCAGCGTGGTCAGCACCGCCGCCGGCAGAATGCCGCAGCTGCCCGCCGTGGGAGAAGCGACAATCCTCCCCATACAGGCGTTGCACTCCGCCACGGCCAGGGCGCGGGCCAGCGCTTTTCCGAAGAAGGGACCGCACAGGTTTTCGCCCCGGCGGGTGCGCTCCATCATTTTGGCGCTCTGCCCCCCGGACAGGCCGCTGCCCGAGCGCAGGGCCGGGTCTTCCCCCTCCCGGCAGGACTGCCGCATGACCTGAAGGTTTTGGCGCATATGCTCCATCAGTTCTTCCTGCGGAACACCGGTGGTCTCACTCTCCCACTGCAGAACGGCCCCGGAAAACGGGAGCCCCTTCTCCCGGGCGGCCGATACCCATCCTTTTACCGTCGTCATGGTCCTCTTCTCCTTTTCTTTCGCGGAAAATCCGTCTTACAGGGCATGCAGCAGGGTGCAGCTCTCCACATGGGCAAAATTCTCAATAGCCGGGCAGATGGAATCGGGCGCGTCGCTGTCCAGCTCGATGCTCATCAGCGCCAGCTCGCCCTTTTCGTGCCGGCTCATCCGGAAGGCCGCGATGTTGTGCCCGCAGGCCGCGAGGAAATTGGTCACCGAGGCGATCACCCCGGGGACGTCCTCGTGCAGAACCAGCAGGGTCGTATTCTCGCCGCTGATCTCCACCGGCATCCCGTTTAACCGGGTGATGCAGATGCTGCCGCCCCCGACCGAGGCCCCTTCCACCGTGATGCACCGGCCCGAGACCCCCTCGACCTGCAAAATCGCGGTATTGGGGTGGGCGCCGTCGGCCTCCCCCTGCCGGAACTCGATCGCGATGCCCGCTTCCTTTGCCAGCTGCAGGCTGTCGCGGATGCGCACGTCATCCGGCAGCATCCCCATAATCCCGGCGGCCAGGGCCCGGTCCGTGCCGTGGCCGCGGCCCGTTTTGGCAAAGGAACCGCACAGGGTGATCACCGCTTTTTTCGGCGGCTCTTTCAAAAACACATGGGCCGCCATCCCGATGCGCGCGGCCCCAGCCGTATGTGAGCTGGAGGGGCCGATCATCACCGGGCCGATCATATCAAATACATGCATGGTTTTTCCCTCTCTCCGTCCGCTTCCCTCTGTGGAAAAAGCCCTTACCCGCGGGGATCCGTGTACTCCTGCTCGCAGTAAATGCAGCGGTACTGGCAGCGCTTTTCACTGCTGAGAACAAAAACCTGGTCGATGTGCGGCTCGATACTGGTGATGCAGCGCGGGTTGCGGCAGGACACCACGTTTCTCAGCCGGTGGGGCAGCTTCAGCTTTTTCTTCTCCTTAATCTTGCCGTCCTCGATCACGTCCACGGTGATATTGTGGTCGATAAAGCCCAGAATATCGAGATTTACCTCGATATCGCCCTCGATTTTGATGATATCCTTGCGGCCGTATTTGGTGCTGCGGGCGTTTTTGATCACCGCCACGCAGCAGTCCAGCTTGTCCAGCTCCAGCAGCTCGTAAATC
>JBJEQH010000080.1:0-14682 GCA_051881655.1 Candidatus Heritagella sp.
AAAGAAATGCATGGCGCGCAGAACGGCACGGTCCCCCGTTTTCTTCCGGATTTCGCCCAATCTGGCATAAAAAGCAGTTTCGTCCGCATCGCGCAGATACTCAACTCCCAGTTCATGGGCCACACTGCGCATCTCCACCGGAATCGACGCATAATCGCCGGTCAGATCGGCATGGTTGCCGCCCGTATCCACAATGCACAGGGCATACCCGTGAGCCGCCAGATCAAAATCCACCTTCTGGAAAGAAGGATGAGCCGGATCCGCAAAATCAATGGCGGTAAAGCCGCCCACACTGCTGGCCGTCTGGTCCATCAGGCCGGACGGCTTGCCGAAATACACATTCTCGGCATACTGGGAAATCTGTGCGGCCAGAACCGGATCAATGGCACCGTCATTAAACAGATGGCTGATCACATGGACCACCGCCACCTCGAAAGCCGCCGAGCTGGACAGACCGCTGCCCTTTAAGACCTGGGTCATGGTATAGGCATCAAAGCCCTCCACCTTAAATCCCAGTTCCCGGCAGCGGGCGCACACGCCACGCAGCAGGGCCGCCGATTTTTCCTTTTCCGATTCATGTACGCTCAGATCCGTCAGATCAATCTCGTCCATTTTCGCATACTCGGCCGATTTCAGACGCAGCACATTTTCCCCGTTGGGAGCCGCTGCCGCTACGATATCCAGATCGACAGCCGCCGCCAGCACACAGCCGTGCTGATGGTCGGTGTGGTTTCCGCCTACTTCGGTACGCCCCGGAGCACTGACGAAGGTCAGCTCCTTCTCACCGAACAGAGCGGTAAAACCTTCCCGGATTTTTTCATAGCGCTCGCGCTGTTCCGGCTGTTTGGAGGGTTCGTACAAATCGGTAAACTTTGTAACCATATGGATGATTTCTCCTCTCCGTAAATCCGGCGCATCTCGCAAAGCACCGGTAATTTTCTGTTTCTATTATAGCAAGCCCCTTTCCCCTGCGCCAGTTGCAGAAAGCCCAAAACTATTTCAAAATATTGCATTTTATCGCTGCCGGTAACTACAGAGGAATATGCATATGCCTGTCCGCTTCCTCCCATGGGATCAAAAGCCCAGCCCCATGGCTGCAGAAAACGGAATCCGCCGGGTTTTCCCGATCGGCCTGCCGGTCGTATCCAATCTCTTCCACCACACTTTGGGAATTATGACAGGGAAAATACCCGCTGGGAGAAAAAGAGAGCCGCCCCTCGCCCCGGGTATAGTGCGTCAGCTGTTCGCCGTAATCGCTCATACCGGCGAACGGGGCTCGCCCGGTCAGGCAGGCGGCCGGTCCCTCCTGATGGCTCTCCTCCATCTGCCCGCCCATGGCGGTTAAGTCGGACAGGAACCGCCCCACCGATTCCGGCGGCAGTGCGACGGAAAAATGCACCCAGGGCTCCAGCAGACAGCAGGCGTCCTCCAGGGCCGCCTTAAACAATGCCTGCCGGATGGCCCGCAGGGTCGCCCGGCGAAAATCCCCGCCCTCGGTGTGTTTGACATGGGCGCGCCCTGCCGTGAGAGTGATAACCACATCCGTAAGGGGCGAACCGGTCAGGGCACCGGGATAGGACCGCTCGAACACATGGGTCTCGATCAGTCTCTGCCAGTTGCGCGCCAGCACATCCTCGGGAACCTCGCTTTGAAAATGGACGCCGCTTCCCCGGGGAGCCGGAGACAGACGCACATGGACCTCGGCGTAATGACGCAGGGGTTCGTAATGGCCGCACCCCAAAAAGGGAGCGGTGATGGTCTCCTTGTACAGAACCCGGCAGGGGCCAAAGGAAACCGGCAGGGAAAAACGGCGCTGCATCACATCCGCCAGCACCTCCCGCTGAATGCGCCCAGCCGTATGCAGCCAGATGGACGGCGGCTGCCCCTCCAGCTGCAACGAGGCGTGCAGCTGGGGATCCTCCTCGGTGAGGATGGATACATCCTCCCACACCGTCTGATAGGGAATCTCCGGCGGATACAGCAATTGCACCTGCATCATGGGCTCGGTCATGGCCGGCCCGGGGGACAGGATCGCTTCTTCCCCCAGCAGCTGGCCGGGCTTTGTCTGTAAAAGGCCCGATACCGCCACAATGTCCCCGCATTCTGCCCGGGGAACCGGCACCAGCTTTTCCCCGCTGGGCTGCATCAAATCGGCGATTTTCTCGCCGCCCAGGCACTGTTTGGGGGCAAGCCCGTCCCCCAACACCCGCAAAAAGGTGCGCCGCACTCCGCTTTTCTCCCGGCGGATGCGGATGACCCGGGCCTTCTCCTCCCGGGCCGGCGCCAAATGGGGAGTCAGCGTTTGCAGAGCCTGCAGAAGCGGGGAAATTCCGCTGTTCTGCAGGGCGCTTCCGGCAAAGCAGGGAAACAAACGCCCCGCCGCAAACAACGCAGAAACGCCCGCCTGCCACTTTTCTGCGGCGAAATCCTCTTCCAGATACCGCTCGAGCAGCCCCTCATCCTGTTCGGCCGCCCGCTGGTACAGGGCATCCTCCTTCCAGGATTCCTCACAGAAAACCGCGTCCGGCGTCAGACGGCTGTGAATCTCTCCCATCACCCGGGCGATATCCGCCCCGGCGCGGTCGGTCTTATTCAGGAAAAAGAATGTCGGTATTTTCTGTTCCTGCAGGCAGCGGAAAATCGTTTCCGTGTGGCTCTGTACTCCTTCGACACAGCTGACCACCAGCACCGCCGCATCCAGTGCCGGCAGCACCCGCTCCATCTCCGAGAGAAAATCCACGTGCCCCGGGGTATCCAGCAGCACCCACGGGGTATCCGCCAGCCGAAACCGGGCGGCACCGGTATAGATGGTAATCCCCCGGGCCTTCTCCAACGGATCGGTATCCAGATAACTGTCGCCGTTATCCACCCGGCCGGCCCGGCGGATCGCCCCACACCCGCACAGGATCTGTTCACACAGGGTGGTTTTCCCCGCATCCACATGGGCGAGAACCCCCAGGGTCCGGACGGTCATGAGAGGACCTCCTCTTCGGGGTGCAGCATCCGCATCAGCGTTTCCTCATCAATCACCGGAATCCCCAGTGACTGGGCTTTGGTCAGCTTGCTGCCGGCCTCTTCCCCCGCCACCACATACGAGGTCTTCTTCGAGACCGAACCGCTCACCTTTCCGCCGGCCTTCTCGATCAGAGCGGCCGCCTCGGACCGCTTGAGCGTGGGCAGCGTACCGGTCAGTACAAAGGTTTTTCCCGCCAGCGTGTCCGCACCCGTATCGGCAGCCGGCTCGGTCATCTGCACCCCCAGTTCCTGCAGGGAAGCGATCAGATGAACCGTGCCCGGCAGGGAGAAAAATTCACGCACCGCTACCGCCATAATCGTGCCGAAGCCGTCAATCTGCGCCATCTCCTCTTCGTTTGCCTGCATCAGGCTGTCCATCTCCGGGAATTTACGGGTGAGCAGCTTGGCGGCCTTCGATCCGATGTGCGGAATCCCCAGGGCAAAAACCAACCGGCTGAGTTCATTTTTCTTGGACTTTTCCAGGGCGTCGAGCAGATTCTGCGCCGACTTCTCCCCCATCCGCTCCAGCTGCATCAGATCGCTCTTCTGCAGGCGGTACAAATCCGCCGGGGATTTCAGCAGTCCGGCCCCGATCATCTGCTCCAGCGCTGCCGGCCCCAGCCCGTCAATATCCATGGCATCCCGCGAGGCAAAATGGATCAGGTGGCGCAGCAGCTGGGCCGGACACTCGGGATTTTGACAGCGGATCGCCGCTTCCCCCTCCTCGCGAAAAACCGTTTCCCCGCAGGAGGGACAGGTCTTCGGCATGGCAAACGGCACCGAATCCGCGGGGTTTTCCACCAGGCGCACCGCCTCGGGGATAATCTCCCCCGCTTTGCGCAGAACCACCCGCGAGCCAATGCGCAGGTCCTTTTCCCTAATAAAATCCTCGTTGTGCAGGGTCGCCCGGCTGACCGTGGTGCCCGCCAGCGTGACCGGCTCAAATACGCCGGTGGGGGTCAGCACGCCGGTGCGCCCCACATGGATTTCGATATCGGTCAGCACCGTCTCCTTTTCCTCCGGCGGATATTTATAGGCTTCTGCCCAGCGGGGAAATTTGGCCGTACTGCCCAGTTCCTCCCGCTGGGAAAAATCATTCACCTTTACAACCGCCCCGTCGATGGAATAGGGCAGTTTCCCCCGCAATTCTCCGATCCGGCGGATCTCGCACAGCGCCTCCTCCATCGTATGGCACACCTTTCCCGGTGCCACGGTGAACCCCAGCTCGGACAGACGCTGCAAAGAGGCCGCGTGCTGTGTCAGCGTCTCCCCTTCGATCTGCTGGATATTGAAGGCGAACATATCCAGCCGACGCTGGCGGGTCACCCGGCTGTCCTTCTGCCGCAGGGTACCGGCCGCCGCATTGCGCGGATTTTTAAACGGTTTCTCCCCGGCCAGCTCCTGTTTTTCACACAGGGCAAAAAAGCTCTCGTGCGACATATAGACCTCTCCGCGGACCTCGAGATACGGGACCGGCTCGGAGAGGGTTTTGGGAACGGTGGGAATGGTGCGGATATTCTCGGTCACATCCTCCCCCACCTGTCCGTCCCCGCGGGTAGATCCGCGGAAAAACACCCCGTTGCGGTATTCCACCGACACCGACAGGCCGTCGAACTTGGGCTCCACGGTGTACACCGGATTCGATACCACCTCCCGCACGCGGCGGTCAAAATCCAGCATCTCCTCCTCGGAAAAGGAGTCGTGCAGGCTCTCCATCGGGACGGTATGCCGCACCGGAGCAAACGTATTGTACCCCTTGCCTCCCACCATGCGGGTGGGGGAATCCTCGGTGATCAAATCCGGAAAAGCCGCTTCCAGATCCTCCAACTCCCGGTAAAGCCGGTCATAGGCAAAATCGTCGATCTGCGGGTCGTCATAGACATAATAGCGCTCATTATGATAGCGGATCTGGCGGCGCAGCTCCTGAATCCGCTCGATCGCCTGGTTCTTCTCCATGTGTACGTCTTTCCTTTCTTTTATTCACCACTGCCCGGAACCGTAGTCAGCAAAGCCTGGGGAACCTCTCCCACAATCACGGTCTCGCTGAGTACCACGTCCTCCTTCAGTTCTTTTGAAAAGCCATAGCCGGGCAGCTGAATCCACACCCGGCAGGACAGCGTCAGCGTCACCCGGTGCATGGTCTGATTGACCCCGGCCTGCAGAAAACTGCTCTCGCACTGCGTCTGGCAGGAGCCGGAAACGGTGACGGTAATCGGGACGCTGGGCCCGTGACCATATAAAAAACCGATCCCCGTCAGGCTGCCCAGAGGGATGGACACACTCCCCCCTGTACCGGCCAGCCGGGCTTGAATGTTTTCCCCCAGGAAGCTCTGGGCCCTGGCGACAGCGGCGCTGTTCTGCTCCAGCGACAGCACCCGGCCCTCTTCATCCCGGGAAACGCGGATCAGGGAATTCCCCTCTTCCTCAGCCCAGGCGGCGTATTCAGCCACCGCTTCATGCAGTACCGTTTCCACCTGGCGAACCGCCGCCGTTTCTGCCGCGGCCTCTGCCACCGGAAGGAACTGCTGCCATAGCCACAGCAGGAAGAAAACGAAAAACAGCAAAAAAGTCACGGCTTTTCCCCGCCGACTTAACCGTCTGCGATGCATATACTGTCACCTGCCTCTCCTTTTCAGGATACGCAGGAGGGAAAAATTTGGTTTATCGCACCCACTGGGGCAGACAGGCCGGGAATACCTCCCGGAGCAGGCGCACGGTGCGGGAGAGCGGAAGCCCCACGACCGTATCATAATCCCCGTGGATTTTCTGGACCAACAGGGATCCCTTCCCCTGGATGCCGTAAGCCCCTGCTTTATCCATGGGCTCGCCAGTGCGGATATAACTGTCGATCTCCTTTTCCGTCAGGGGCCAGAAGGTCACCTGGGTCTTTTCAAAAAAAGTATGCTCGTTTTTCCCGTCAAAAACACAGACACCGGTATACACCGAATGGGTTTTGCCGGAGAGAAGCGTCAGCATCTCCGCCGCCTCCCGCTGATCCCGCGGCTTTCCCAGAATACAGGCGTGCATGGCCACCACGGTATCCGCCGACAGAATGGCCGCATGGGGAACTTTTCCCTGCACCGCCCGGTTCTTTCTCACCGCCAGAATCTTAACCACTTCCTGCGGCGCCATCTTTTCCGGAAATGATTCGTCCGTTTCACAGGTGAATACGCGAAAATCCACGCCCGCCCGGGTGAGCAGCTCGCTGCGCCGGGGCGACGAGGATGCCAGAATGATTGAATTTTCCATAACCGAATTCCTCCGCCCAAAGGTAGAATGAAACATCTTTATTATACCTCTCCCCCGGCGGGGGTTCAAGAAAATTCTCTCCGGTATCTGCCCGATTCCCGTAATCCCTCACCGCACTTTTGTCTGGCGGAAAGTAAACCCGCAAAAATGTGCAGCAGCCTGTGCCGAACCAATCTTTCTTTTGAAAATCCCGGTGGATTTTCCCGCGCCGTGCCTTGTGAAAAGTTAAAAAAATATCAGGAAAAAATCCCTTTACATCCCATTTTTGCTGTGTTATAATGCAGCCAGAAGACGACAGAACCCAATGGTTTTCTACAAATTTTAGAACAATTGCATAAAGTGGATCATTCGAATGACGATTCCGGGAGAGACCGCAAGGCGCCGAAGGAGAAAAAGCTCTCAGGCAAAAGGACCGGAATCCGACGAACCTCCGGAGAGCCGCAATGGCGTGGCACCGAAGAAGCAATCGTCCCCCGAAAGGGACGAGAATCTTTCAGGTTAAAAACGGAGAGCAGCGAGGTTTATTCCGGCTGCTCTCCGTTTTTTATTTCGAGCACAGACAAACATTTCTGAAAGGAAGTGAGTCCGTTTATGGACAAAAAAACACCGCTTTACGATCTCCATGTGGAACTGGGCGGCAAAATCGTCCCCTTCGGCGGGTTCCTGCTGCCGGTGCAGTATCCGGGCGGCATCATCGCCGAGCACAAGGCTGTGCGGGAGCAGGCCGGCATTTTTGATGTCTCCCATATGGGAGAGGCCCTTTTAGAGGGGCCGGACGCGCTGAAAAATCTGAATGCCATCCTGACCAATCAGTTTGACAGCCTAAAAATCGGCGGCTGCCGGTACACGATTATGCTGTACGAGGACGGCGGGTGCGTGGATGACCTGATCGTTTACCGCATGGGCGAAGAGACCTTCTTCCTGGTGCTGAACGCGGCCAACGCCCAGAAGGACATCGCCTATATCCGCGAACACCTGACCGGCGAGGCCACCTTCACCGATCTGTGCGACAAAACGGCGCAGATCGCCCTGCAGGGCCCTCAGGCAAAGCCTATTCTCGCCAAACTGGCGGATGAGAGCGCTTTCCCCACCGGGTATTACACCTTTGTCAAGCACCTGCAGGTGGCCGGAGTGGACTGCTTGTGCTCGCGCACCGGTTATACCGGTGAATTTGGGTACGAGCTGTACATGGCGCCGGAGCACGCGGAAACCGTTTTCCGTGCCCTGCTGGAAAACGGGGCGGTTCCCTGCGGACTGGGTGCCCGCGATACTCTCCGTCTGGAGGCCGCCATGCCCCTTTACGGGCATGAGATCAACGAGGAAATTGATCCCCTGACCGCCGGACTGGACTTCGCCGTAAAGATGGACAAGCCCTTTATCGGGCGTGATGCGCTGCTGAAAAAGGGAGAACCCACCCTGCACCGCGTGGGGCTGGAGGTGACCGGCCGGGGCGTTGTGCGCGAACACATGAAGGTATTCGCCGGGGAGGAAGAGATCGGCTTTACCACTTCCGGTACCTTCTGCCCCTATGTGAACAAGGGCTGTGCCATGGCCTATGTACCCGCCGCGTACACGCAGCCAGGCACGGAGGTAGAGGTGGAGGTCCGCTCCCGCCGGGTTTCCTGCCGGGTAGTTCCCCTGCCTTTCTACAGCCGCACCCGCAAAAAATCCTGATTCTTTTTTATAGCGAATTGAAAAAATTTTTCTTTTATGATTTTGCTTGGAGGTATCTGTTATGAATTGCCCGAAAAACCTGAAATACGCCCGCTCCCATGAATATGTCGAGACCCTGGAAAACGGCCATGTGCGCATCGGTCTGTCCGATTACGCCCAGAGCGAACTGGGGGATCTGGTATTTGTCAACCTTCCCCAGGAAGGGGATACGGTTTCGGCCGGCGAGCCCTTTGCCGACGTGGAATCGGTAAAAGCGGTGGCCGATGTTCTCTCTCCCGTCTCCGGGACCGTGTGCGCCATCAATGAGGATCTGCTGGACAACCCGCAGCACATCAACGAGGATCCCTACAATGCCTGGTTCGCAGAAGTGGAAGTGGACGGCTATTCCGAGGATCTGATGGACAGCGATGCCTACGAGGCCTTCTGCGAAGAAGAAAAGAACGCCTGATATCGGCTTTTCCGGAAAGGATGATGAACCATGGGAAGCTTTGTTCCCTCTACTCCCTCCCAGCGCCAGGCCATGCTGGAAGCGGTGGGGGTCCCCTCCTATGAGGGGCTGTATGAGTCCGTCCCCCATTCCCTTCTGCTGAAAGAGGGAGAGCTGGCGGTTCCGGACGGGGTTTCGGAGCCGGAGGCCCTCCTCCATATGGAGGAGCTGGCCGGAAAAAACCAGGTGTTCCGCTCGGTATTCCGGGGGGCAGGGGCCTACCGCCACTACATTCCCGCCATTGTCAAACGGGTTACCCAGAAGGAACAGTTTTTGACGGCCTATACCCCCTATCAGGCCGAGATCAGCCAGGGGGTTCTGCAGTCCATTTTTGAGTACCAGACCATGATGTGCGAGCTGACCGGCATGGATGTCTCCAATGCATCGGTCTATGACGGTGCCGCCGCCGCCGCCGAAGCCGCCGCCATGTGCCGCGAGCGCCGCCGCACCGTGATCCTGATCTCCTCCGCCATGCACCCGCAGGTGATCGAGACCGTGGAAACATATGCGTTTGGGGCCGGGTGCGAAGTCCGGCGCATTCCCCAAAAGAACGGGCGCACCGATCCCGATGCCCTGCAGGAACTGCTGGGGCCGGATACCGCCGGTGTGCTGTTTGCCCAGCCCAACTATTACGGCAATCTGGAACCCTGTGAGGAACTGATTGCCAAAGCGCACGAAGCAGGGGCCAGGGCCGTGATGAGCGTGAATCCCATCGCCATGGGCCTGTTGAAAACGCCCGGCGAACTGGGCGCGGATATCGCCGTGGGCGAGGGCCAGCCCCTGGGGCTGCCCATGGGCTTCGGCGGCCCTTATCTCGGTTTTATGTGTGCCACCAAGGCCATGTTCCGCAAGCTTCCCGGCCGCATTGTAGGCGAGACGGTGGATCATGACGGACGGCGCTGCTATGTGCTGACTCTGCAGGCCAGAGAACAGCATATCCGCCGGGAAAAGGCCTCGTCCAACATCTGCTCCAATGAGGCTCTCTGTGCCATGACCGCCGCCGTATATCTGGCGGCGCAGGGCCCGGATGGCCTGCAGCAAACGGCGCAGCTGTGCTACGATAAGGCGCACTATCTGTGCCGCGAACTGGAAAAAATCGGACTGACCCGCATTCATGACGGCCCCTTCTTCCACGAATTCGTAACCGCCTGTCCGGTGCCGGCCGAAACTCTTCTCTCCGCTTTGCAGGAAAAGGGTATTCTGGGCGGTCTGCCGGTAGAGGGCGGCATTCTGTGGTGCTGCACCGAACTGTGTACCAAGGGCCAGATGGATGAAGTGGTTTCCGTTTGTAAGGAGGTTTTGGCATGAAACTGATTTTTGAACGCAGTGTTCCCGGGCGCCGCTGCTCGGTGGTACCTGCCAGTGATGTGCCGGCCGCAGAACTGCCCCAGGAGCTGCGCCGCAAGGCCCCATTGCATCTGCCGGAATTAAGTGAAACCGACCTGTCCCGCCATTATACCGAGCTGGGCAAGCAGGTTTACGGGGTCAATGACGGTTTCTATCCGCTGGGCTCCTGTACCATGAAATACAACCCCTCTGTGAATGAAGAGGCCGCCTCGCTGCCGGGATTT
Organism: Candidatus Heritagella sp.; assembly: GCA_051881655.1. Taxonomy (GTDB): domain Bacteria; phylum Bacillota; class Clostridia; order Oscillospirales; family Acutalibacteraceae; genus Heritagella. The sequence goes on from JBJEQH010000080.1 coordinate 9,997, forward strand.
ACCGGCATTCATCCGCTGCAGCCCGCCGATACGGCGCAGGGCTGCCTGCAGGTGCTGTGGGAGGCGGAAAAGGCCCTGAATGAAGTGACCGGTATGCAGGGCATGACCTTCCAGCCCGCCGCCGGTGCTCACGGAGAGTTCACCGGGCTGCTGCTGATCAAGGCCTATCATCAGTCCCGGGGGGATGCGGCCCGCACCAAAATCATCGTGCCCGATTCCGCGCATGGGACCAACCCGGCCTCGGCAGTAATGGCGGGATTTGAAGTGGTGAACATTCCCTCGAATGCACAGGGCGGGGTGGATCTGGAAGCGCTGCGCGCGGCTGTCGGTGCAGACACCGCCGGTCTGATGCTTACCAATCCCAACACGCTGGGCATTTTTGACCCGAATATTCTGCAGATCACCTCGATTGTCCATCAGGCCGGCGGCCTGTGCTATTATGACGGCGCCAACCTGAACGCCGTGATGGGTCATGCCCGCCCCGGCGACATGGGCTTTGATGTGATTCACCTGAACCTGCACAAAACTTTCTCCACGCCCCATGGCGGCGGCGGTCCCGGTGCCGGTGCGGTGGGAGTAAAAGAGTCCCTGCTGCCGTTTTTGCCCGATGACCATGTGATCCGCACCGAAAACGGATGGGCCCTTCAAAAGGGGCCGCAGTCCATCGGACGTATCAAGGCTTTCGCCGGCAACTTCCTGGTAATCGTCCGCGCGCTGTGCTATATCCATATGCTGGGCGGAAACGGGATGCGCGAGGCATCGGAGAACGCCGTGCTGAACGCCAACTACCTGCGCACGCTGCTTGCACCCCACTGCAAGGTGGCCACCGAGGGGCTGTGCATGCACGAATTTGTGCTGGATGTCTCCGATATCAAAAAGGAGACAGGGGTTTCGGCGATGGATATCGCCAAAGCCATGCTGGATAAGGGGATGCACGCCCCCACCATGTACTTCCCGCTGATTGTCCACGAAGCCCTGATGTTCGAACCTACGGAAACTGAATCGAAGGAGACCCTGGATGAAGCGGGGGCTGTGGTGGCCGCCCTGCTGGACAGCGCCGCCGGGCATGCCGACGAATTGCACGCCGCACCGCAGCACACCCCCATCAGCCGCCCCGATGAAGTGAATGCCGCCCGAAAACCCGTTTTGCGCTATACATTCTGATACTTTATGATTACGAAACTGCTTGTTTGTCATTCCCCCCAAACCAATCCCTACTGGAATCTGGCCCTGGAGGAGTATCTTTTCGATACGGTCCCCCAGGGAACCTGCATTCTCTATCTGTGGCAGAACCGGAAAACGGTCGTCATCGGCCGCAACCAGAACAGCCGCAAGGAATGCCGTCTGGATGCCCTGGAGAGAGACGGCGGATTTCTGGCCCGCCGTCTCTCCGGAGGCGGGGCGGTTTTCCATGACCTGGGCAATCTGAATTTCACATTTCTGGTGCAGGACCCGGATTACCAGGTGCAAAAACAATTGTCCGTGATTCAGGCCGCCGTATGCCGTTTTCATCTGGAAGCCGAGATTTCCGGCCGGAACGATGTCACGGTGGACGGACGGAAATTCTCGGGAAATGCGTTTTATCAGAGCGGAAGCCGCCGCTACCATCACGGCACGCTGCTTCTCTCCTGCGACACGGCGCAGATGGCCCGGTACCTGAACCCCGATCCCATTAAGCTGCAGGCCAAGGGCGTCTCCTCCGTGCGGTCGCGGGTGGTAAACCTGTGCGAGCTGGCGCCCTCCGTCACGGTCGAATCCATGAAGCAGGCCATGCGGCAGGCCTTTGAGGAAGTATACGGCCTTCCCTCCCGCTTCCTCTCCCTTCCCCCGGAGGAGGAGCTGGCCCCCCGGAAGGAGAAATTCGCTTCTTTCGCCTGGCGAATTGGTCAGGAACCGGCGTTTGCCTGGCAAGGGCCGAATGTGCGCTTTTCCTGGGGATGTGCCCAGCTGGGCATGGAGGTAACTGGCGGCGTGATCCAAAAAGCCGTGCTGTACACCGCCTCGATGGATCCTTCTCTGGCAGAGGTCATCGGAAAGGTGCTGACCGGCGTTGTATTTTCTCCGGCGGCGGTCTGCGCAGCCCTGCGGGAGCAGGAAAGCGCCTATCCGGAGCAGTCGCTTCCTTTACGGGAGCTGTCCGAGCTGTTTGCCGGTGGCGAGTTCCCCCACGAATAATTCCCCACAAGAAACCAAAGGAGGCATCATGATGCCCGATCTGTTTGATTTGATTGTTATCGGCGGTGGTCCCGCCGGGTATACGGCGGCGTTGGAAGCCGCCTCCCTCTCCCGCTCGGTCCTGCTGATTGAGAGGGACCAGCTGGGGGGCACCTGTCTGAACCGCGGCTGCATCCCCACCAAAGCCCTGCTCCGTTCGGCCGGGCTGTACCGGGAACTGCGGGAAGAGGGCGCTTCGCTGGGAGTGACGGCCGGGGAAACCGCCCCAACGGTCCCCTATGATTTTTCCGCCATGCATGCCCATGCGACCGAGGTGCGCAATACCCTGCGCAGCGGAATTGAAGGGCTGCTGCGCAGGGGAAAGGTCGAAGTAGTGACGGGAAGCGGCCTGGTACAGGATGATCACACCGTTCAGGTGGGCGACCGGATCGTTACGGGGCAGCACATCCTTCTGGCCATGGGCTCCCAGCCGGCCTGCCCCCCGATTCCCGGTCTGGAGAACCCCGGCGTTGTGACCAGCGACGAGATGCTGACCGGCGAGGGAGTCGATTGCCGGCACCTGATCCTGATTGGCGGCGGTGTGATCGGGGTGGAATTTGCCCAAATCTACCGCGATCTGGGAAAAGAGGTCACCATTCTGGAGGCCATGCCCCGCCTGCTGCCCACCCTGGACCGGGAGTTTGGCCAGAGCCTGCAGATGAACCTGAAGAAACGGGGCTGTGAGATTTTCACCGGCGCCATGGTTCAGGGAATCGAAGCGGCGGCCGATGGAGCGGGCCTGTGCTGTATCTTTGCGGACAAAAAGGGAACCCAGCAGGTTACCGGCGACTGCGTACTGGTCTGCACGGGGCGCCGCCCCTGCACCAAGGGCGCGTTCACCCCGGCTGTGGAGGAAGCCCTGCACCTGCAGCGCGGTTTTGTCCCCGTAAATGAACGATACGAAACGGCCGTTCCCTCCATTCTGGCGGTGGGCGACCTGATTCTCGGCGGCATTCAGCTGGCCCACGCCGCTGAAGCACAGGCCAAAAATGCTGTGCGGATGCTGTTCGGAACCGATCCGGCCAAAAACTGCACCATTATCCCCTCCTGCGTCTTCACCCAGCCGGAGATCGCCTGTGCCGGGCTGACGGCGGACGAAGCGAAAGAACAGGGAGTCGATGTGATTGTCCGGAAGAACCTGACCTCTGCCAACGGGAAAGCCCTGATTGAGGGGGCCGGCCGCGGGTTTGTCAAACTGGTTTACCGCAAAGAGGACGAGGTTTTGGTGGGGGCTCAGCTCTTGTGTCCCCACGCCGGTGAGATGATCGGCACGTTAACGGCCTGCATCAACGCCGGGCTGACCCGTACCCAGATGGAAACCACCGTGTATCCCCACCCCACGGTCAGCGAGGCCATAATCCCCTGAGACCCCTTCGCCGAGTCTTCCCCCCACGAAAAAGAAAAAGATAAGAAAGATAAAAGGAAAACGCACCCATCAAAGGGTGCGTTTTCTTCTTGTCCGGTTATCGGGACGGTTTCCTTTACTCAACCTTCATCATCCGGTATCCTACGCCGATATGCGTTTGGATATACTGCGGAGAATCGGGTGCCGCTTCCAGTTTCTTTCGCAGGGTGGCCATGAAGACGCGCAGGGATGCAATATCATTATCCCACGAGCTTCCCCATATTTTCTGGGTGAGAAACGTGTGGGTCAGAACCTTCCCCACATTTTGGGCCAGTACGCACAGCAGTTTATACTCAATCGGCGTCAGATGAAGCTCCTTCTCATTCAAATAAGCACATCCGGCCGCATAATTGATTCGCAGAGCGCCGTTGGTAAACACGGAACTTTGATTCTGATTTTCGCTCTGCATCATAGTCAGCCGCCGCTGGGTTACCCGAAGCCGGGCCAGCAATTCCTCCACGGAAAACGGTTTTGTCAGATAATCGTCCGCTCCGGCATCCAGCGCCTCGATTTTATCGGTATCCTCACTGCGGGCGCTGATCACCAGGATCGGCATATTCGACCAACTGCGGATTTTTCGGATCACATCGACCCCATCCATATCCGGCAGACCCAGATCCAGCAGGACAATATCCGGATTGTGTGAGGACGCTTCAATAATAGCGGAAGCACCGTTTTGCGCGGTCAGAAAACGATATCCATGGGTCTGCAGAGTTGTCGTGATCAGATTCTTTACGGAGAGATCATCCTCCACGACTAAAATCAATGGTTTATTCACTCAAATGCGCCTCCTCTGCGGGCAATGTAAACGTAAATACGGTCCCCTGCGGATGATTGTCCGCAACCGTCAGTTCTCCTCCATGTACACGGATAATGGATTTGCACAGAGAAAGCCCCATCCCTAAACTGCGGCGGCTGTCGGCCACTTTATTGGCACCGGTGTAAAACATATCGAACACATGCTTTTTTGCTTCCTCTGAAATTCCGGGTCCATCATCCGCAATGCTCACTACCGCTTTTTCCCCTTTTCTTTCCGTAATGATTCTGATGTGAGATCCCTTGGGAGT
>JBJEQH010000081.1:0-8226 GCA_051881655.1 Candidatus Heritagella sp.
CGGGAAAAATAAACGGGACAGCCCATAAAGAGACCGAATGAAAAAGGCGGCCCTGTCGGTGATTCCGGCGGGGCTGGCGCTCTGCCGGAACCCGGAAGGGCCCTTTCACAACTGGAGGACAAATTTTTCATGGGAAACCCCATGAGGAAGGAATAACGCCGCACCGGTCCCGGCGCGGAGGAAAGTGAGGAAACATGATGAAAAAACGGATTTTAAGCCTTCTGCTGAGCCTGTGCATGGTGCTGGCGCTCTGCCCGGTGACGGCCTTTGCAGAATCGGAAAAAACCACCTCGTTTACGGTGACAGCCGATCAAACAGAAGCACTGCCGGGTGATACGATCACCTTTACCGTTACCATGGGAGCGGTAAAAGATTTGGGTGGTTTAATGCTCGGTTTTGACATCCCGGAAGGACTGACCTATGTGCTGGGATCGGGAACCGTGGAAGCGGGACTGAAGGAAAAGATGTCAGCCAGCGCGATCACTTTTTATGACTTACCCTATTTTTGGATTCCGGACTGCAGCTACACAAGCACCGACGATACCGTGCTTATGTCTTTCCAGTGCAAGGTCGACGATGATGCCGAACTTGGCGGGAAAACCGTTGGTGTGTGTTTCATCGATGACGACCCCGCCTGCTTCGACAGTAACTGGAATGACATTCCGGTTACATTCATCCCTGCAGCTGTGAATATTGTCGAACCGATGATCTCGATCACCATCGGCAACTTTGACACGGATCATTGCATGAGCGACTGCACGTTCTCCGTTCATTCCACGATCCCGGGCCTCACTTTCAGCGAAGAAGACATCCGGTTTATTTCGTGGGCATTTTGCAATGCAGAGGGAATGATGACCGAGGGAGAGCCGGACTATTACGCTCTGTTTGATGCTGACAGGTACTATCAATGCACAATCTCGCTGGACAACAAAGGGCTGGAATCGCTGCCGACTCTCATCGTGAACGGCAAAGAAGCGAAAGGTGTCATGACAACCGCTGACGGCAAGCCCAACGGCATCATGATAATCCATTATTCAAAACCGTCGATCAAGCTGACGGTGCCCTTTACCACCACGGTGAAGCTGGGCGGCGACATGGCCCCCGGCGAGACGACCTTTGACCTGGCCATCGTCGCTGCCTGCGTGGATGAAGAGGCCTACAAAGACGTGACCGTCTCCGGCTCTGTCACCACCAACGGCGCGGGCGACTATGAGGGCGAACTGACCCTCACCGGCCCCAAGGAGCAGGTCCGGAATCTGCTCTGCGAAGGCGCGTTCGTGCAGCAGGTGGATGCCGGCGAAGAAGGCTGGACGGTTGACGACACCGTGTACGGCCTGCTTTGGTGGGATGCTGCAGAACTCGCCACCGATAATACGGCAGAAGGACCTTCTGTTCTCATTTACCCGGCGGTGTGTGAAGAAGACGACGACGGCGTGTACTACGACCTGGATTGGGACGCGGAGCCGCTGGATGAGATGACCTTCACCAACACCTATACGAAAAACACCGTTCCTCCGGAAAATCCCACTCCTCCGGAGGCCGGCGACAGCAGCAGCCCGGCGCTGTGGTTTGCTCTGCTCGCCGTATCCGCTGCCGGTCTGATCGGCACAGGCGTGTACAGCAAGCGCCGGAGAGCCTCCCGGGAAAAATAAACGGGACAGCCCATAAAGAGACCGAATGAAAAAGGCGGCCCTGCCGGTAATTCCGGCGGGGCCGCCCTTCTTTTCGCCTGCGAAATTATTATGCCTCCGGTTCTTCGCCCCAGCGGCGGATCAGCTCCATAAAGAACCGCGGGCCGCTCTCCAGCACCTTTACGGGGATCGACTCCCGGGGGGAGTGGGCCGCGCCCCATTTCTCCTCGAAATAGAACGAGCTGAACCGGTAGACGTTCCTGCACACACCGTAGAAATACCGGGCGTCGGTGCCGCCCAGCATCAGGCTGGGGGTGGTGGGGACGCCGGGGTGGTTTTCCTCGCAGATCCGGCGGATCAGGTTGTACCCGAAGGAGTCCACCGGCGACAGGGGCGACGCGGGCGACCCCTTGAGCAGGGTGACCGTCACGCCCTCGGGCACCCATTGGGTCAGATGCGCCTGCACGCTCTCCAGCGTGTCCCCGGGCAGCAGGCGGCAGTTAACGGTGGCCTCCACCCGGGTGGGCAGGATATTGGCCTGGTCACTGCCGCGGATCATCGTGGGCGCCACGGTGGTGCAAAACTGGGCCGACAGCTCCCGGTCCCCGGGCAGGAGCTTCACAATGGCCGGCCAGTTGCCCTCGATATCCCTCAGCAGGTCCTTTTCCGCCCGGTCGCTGCAGGGGGCCAGGGTCTCCAGGTTCTGCCGCACCACCGGGATGATGCGGTAGGGGAACGGATGCTCCCAGATGGCCTGCAGGGCCGCGGCCATGGTGATCATGGGGCTGGTTTTGCCCGGCGTGGAGGAGTGCCCGCCCGGGTCCACGGCGGTCAGGAGGAAATCGGCGTACCCCTTTTCCCCCACCACGATGTTGCACACCGGGCAGCTGACCTTCTCGATTCTCCCGTCGCTGCAGCCGCCGCACTCGTCGATGACCATTCCGATCTCAATCCCGCGGTCTGCCAGGGTATCGGCGATCATTTTGGCCGAGGGGCCGTCGCCGCCCATCACCTCTTCGTTGTAGCCGAAGGCGAGGTACACGTCCGTTTTCGGGGTGTATCCCTGGCGCAGCAGCTCCTCCACGGCCTCCATCGCGGCCATGATATTGCACTTGCAGTCGGTGGTCCCGCGGCCGTACAGGTACCCGTCCTCCACCACCGCGTCAAACGGCGGGTGCGTCCACTCGCTCGTTTGACCAGCCGGCACCACGTCCTGGTGCGCCATCAGCAGCAGCGGCAGGCGGTTCGCCTCTCCTGTCCCCTTCCAGTGATAGAGAAGGCCCGCCTTTCCGATAACCTCTTTTTTCAGCACCTGATGGCACAGGGGGTACTCCTGCTCCAGATAGCGGTGCAGGGCGAAAAACGGCTCGAAATCCATCCGGCTGCTGTCGGGATGGGAAACCGTGGGAAACCGCACCATGCCCTGCAGATGGGCAAGGCACTGCTGCTGCGTAATGCTCATATGCGCCCGCTCCTCTCTTCTTCCATGCCGAGGATTTCCGCCTCGGTTACGCTTTCGGCAAACCGCAGCAGCGTGCCGCCGTGTGTCTGCTCACTCTGTTCGGCCTGCCCGCTGCGGCAGCTGCGGCCGTGCCACATCAGCTGCCAGCGGCCCCTGCCCGTCACCTGCACATGCAGCTTCTCCCCGCTGCGGGAGACCGCGGCCGTGCGGATAACCTTCAGGTCGTTGTCAAAAATCTCGGCCGTGCGCACGCTGCCGTCCCCGATCTCATACAGGTGCAGCGTCACCCCGTCGGCATAGTCGTACTCGGGCCCGTTGTCGCCGCAGCCCCGCAGCAGCAGCGTACCCGGCCGCACCAGCAGCGGCAGCGAGAAATAGTCGTACGTCTGCGTGTACCAGGCGCCGCCGCGGTAGGTTTTGCCGCTGAGCAGGTCGGTCCACAGCCCGCCGTCCTCCGGCACATAGAAGGTCACTTCGCCCGTCTCGCTGAAAACCGGGGCCACCAGCAAACTGCCGCCCAGCATGTACTGCCGGTCGAGATGGCGGCAGTTCAAATCCCCGGGGAATTCCAGCATCATGGCGCGCATCAGGGGCCAGCCCCTGCGGTTCACGTCCACCGCCCCGGCAAACAGATAGGGCATCAGGCTCGCCTTCAGCCGGGTGAAAAAGCTCAGCACCCGGCACGCCTCTTCGTCAAAGGCCCACGGCACCCGGTAGGTGGTCTCGCCGTGCAGCCGCGAATGGGTGGACAGCAGGCCGAACGCCGCCCAGCGCTTGTAAAGGTCCGGCGTGGCCGTGCTGGAAAATCCGCTGATATCGTGGGCCCAAAAGCCGAATCCGCTCTGGCAGAAGGACAGCCCGCCCCGCAGGCTCTCGGCCATGGATTCGTAGGTGGCCGTGTTGTCCCCGCCCCAGTGCACCGGGAAAATCTGCGATCCGGCGGTGGCCGACCGGGCGAACACCATGGCGTTGCGCTCACCCTTGCGCTCGCGGATCAGATTAAAAATCGTGCGGTTGTACAGGTAGGTGTAGTAATTGTGCATCTTCCCGGGGTCGCTCCCGTCGTACCACACCACCTCGGTGGGAATGCGCTCGGCAAAGTCGGTCTTGATCACATCCACGCCCATGTCCAGCACCTCGCCCAGGCGCCGGGCGTACCAGTCGGCCGCCGCCGGGTTGGTAAAGTCCACCAGCGCCATGCCCGTCACCCAGAAGTCATTCTGCCACACCGCGCCGTCCTTCGTTTTCACGAGATACCCTTTTTCCTTCCCCTCGTCATACAGGCGGGAGAGCTGGCTAACATACGGGTTAATCCACACGCAGATGCGGGTGCCGTCCTGCTTTAATTCCCGCAGCATGGCCTCCGGGTCGCCGGTGATGGCCCGGTCCCACTGGAAATCGCACAGGTGGTACGGCTTCATCCACCCGGCGTCGTAGTGGAACACGCTCAGCGGGATCTCGTACTCCTTCATTTTGCGGAACATCTCCCGCACCACATCGACGCTGTAATCCGTCTGCCACGAGGTGGACAGCCACAGCCCGAAGCTCCAGGCCGGGGGCACGGGGCTGCGCCCGGTCAGCGCCGTGTAATGGGATAAAGCGTCCTTCGGGTCCTCGCCGCCGGTCACAAGATAGGACAGGGTCTCGCTCTCCACGTGAAAAATCACATTGCGCACGCTCTCGCTGGCCACCTCGAACGAGACATACCCCGGGGTGTTCACCAGCACGCCGTACCCGCGGCTGGACAGGTAAAATGGCACGCTTTTATAGCTGTGGTCGTACCCGGTGCCGCTGTCGCGGTTCCAGATATCCAGCTGCTGGCCGTTGCGCACCAGCGGGGTGAACCGCTCGCCCAGGCCGTACAGGTCCTCGCCGATACTGACAAACAGCGCCTGCTGCATAGAATTCTGTGTGTGGTGATGGGGCAGCGCCGGGCGGTGGTTCAGATCGCACCACTTGTCCGCCTCGTAGTCCACATCCGTAATCAGCGACAGGCTGTTCTCCCCCGAGCGGGTCAGGAACCTGCCGTCATAGTAAAACGAGAGCGTGTACGCCCCCCGGGTGGTCACCACGGCCTTCAGCCGGCCGCTCTGCACCGTCAGGGTGTCCTCCTCCCGGGTGATTTCGGGCACAAAGTCCTCGGTGTGCAGGGTGAAAAACGGCCCCTTCTCGTCCTTGCCGTTATAGTGGTACGCCCGCACCTCGATCACATCCCGCCGCGGGGCGGTCAGCTCGACCGTGATGGCCGGCCCATAGGAGGTATCCCCCAGCCCCCGCACCGGAACACAGGGCACAAAAAGCCGCACCCCTCTGTCCATCTCCTGAATCTCATAGACCTCCGCCGCCCGGTGGAACCGGTACCCCGGCGCCGGTTTATAGGCACCGTCACTGTATCGCATCTGTCTTCTCCTCCCTGTAACGGCGTGCCGCCGTTTTTTCTCCCTCTGATTGTACCACACGCGCTCCCTTTACGCACGAAGAAATCCGGAGAAAAAAACTGTGCGAAATGCCGTCGCCTTTTCCCCCCAAAAAAATCAATTTTCGGGAAAAGGGGACTTTTCCCGGGAAAGGGTTGACTTTTCCCGGGAATTATTCTACACTAACTTCTGGAAAAATTAGATGCGGCTAACTTTCTTTTCAGGGTTTCTGCACCACAAAAGGAGAGATCATCATGACACTGGATCAGCTGCCCATCGGGCAGGAAGCCGTGATTACCGCCGTCGGCGGCCAGGGCGAGCTGCGCTGCCGCTTCCTGGATATGGGCATCATCCCCAAAACCCGGGTGCGTATGCAGAAGGTGGCCCCCATGGGCGACCCGATGGAAATCCGCCTGCGCGGCTACGAACTGACCATCCGCCGGGAGGATGCGGCCAAAATCACCATTGTTCCGGAGAAAGAAGGCGGTGCGCGATGATTTTTGCTCTGGTGGGTAATCAGAACTGCGGAAAAACCACGCTCTTTAACCAGCTGACCGGCTCGAACCAGCACGTGGGCAACTTCCCCGGGGTGACCGTGGACCAGAAGATGGGCGAAATCCGCCGGCAGGAGAACTGCCGGGTGGTGGACCTGCCCGGGATTTACTCCATGCGCCCGTACACCAGCGAGGAGATTGTCACCCGCGATTTTATTTTGAACGGCCATCCCGACGGGATTATCAACATCGTGGACGCCACGAACATCGAGCGCAACCTGTACCTGACCCTGCAGCTGCTGGACATGGACATCCCCATGGTGCTGGCGCTGAACATGATGGACGAGGTGCGCAACAACGGCGGCTCGATTGACAGCGGTGTAATGAGCGAGCTGCTGGGCATTCCCGTCATCCCCATCTCCGCCGCCAAGGGCGAGGGCATCGGCGACTTAGTGGAGGCGGCCGTGCGGGTGGCCAGAAAGCGCACCCCGCCGAAGGTGACCGATTTCTGCTATAAGGGGCCGGTTCACCGGTGCGTCCACGCCATCGCCCATCAGGTGGAGGACCACGCCGTGGAGCAGAAGATGTCGCCCCGGTTTGCCGCCACCAAGATCATCGAGGGGGACGAGCGGATCCTCTCCGCCCTGTCCCTGAGCCAGAACGAGCTGGAGCTGATGGAGCACAGCATTCTGGAGATGGAGCACGACTGCGGCCTGGACCGCAACGCCGCGCTGGCGGATATGCGCTACACCTACATTGAGGATGTGGTCAAACACGCCGTGGTGAAAAGCCACGAGAGCCGCGAGCACCGGCGCAGCATGAAAATCGACAGCGTGCTGACCAACCGGTACCTGGCCATCCCGCTGTTTCTGCTGATTATGTTCCTGGTGTTCTACCTCACCTTCAATGTGATCGGCGCCTGGCTCAGCGACCTGCTCAGCATGGGGATCGACTGGCTGACCGGGGTGGTGGATGCGGCCCTGACCAGCTATGGCATTAACGAGGTGGTCCACAGCCTGATTATCGACGGCGTGTTCGCCGGGGTGGGCAGTGTGCTCAGCTTTCTGCCCATTATTGTGGTGCTGTTCTTCTTTTTGTCCCTGCTGGAGGATTCCGGCTATATGGCGCGCATCGCGTTCGTCATGGATAAGCTGCTGCGCAAAATCGGCCTGTCGGGGCGCAGCTTCGTGCCCATGCTGATCGGTTTTGGCTGCACGGTGCCCGCCGTTATGGCCAGCCGCACCCTCTCCAGCGAGCGCGACCGCCGCATGACCATCATGCTGACGCCGTTTATCAGCTGCTCGGCCAAAATCCCCATCTATGCCGTGTTCTCGGCGGCCTTCTTCCCCCAATGCGCGGGGCTTGTGATGATCGGGCTGTACGTCACCGGCATCGTGGTGGGCATTCTGATCGCCCTGCTGTTTAAGAAGACCGCCTTCCGCGGCAAGCCCATGCCCTTTGTCATGGAGCTGCCCAATTACCGGCTGCCCAGCCTGCGCAGCGTACTGCTTCTGATGTGGGAGAAGGCCCGCGATTTTCTGCAGCGCGCCTTCACGGTCATCTTCATCGCCACGGTGATTATCTGGTTTTTGCAGACGTTCGACACGCGCCTGAACGTGGTGGCCGACAGCAGCGAGAGTATGCTCAGTATGATCGGCAAATGGATTGCCCCGATTTTTGTGCCGCTGGGCTTCTCGGACTGGCGGATTTCCACCGCGCTGATCAGCGGCTTTACCGCCAAAGAGGCCGTGGTCAGCACCCTGAGCGTGCTGACCGGCACCGGCACGGCGGAGCTGGGGACCGTTCTTGCGGGGATGTTCACGCCCCTCTCGGCCATGAGCTTCCTTATTTTCACCCTGCTGTACACCCCCTGCGTGGCGGCCATCACCACCATGAAAAACGAGCTGCACTCCCGCACCCGGGCGGCCGGGATCGTGGTGCTGCAGTGCGGGGTCGCGTGGGTGTGCGCCTGCCTGCTGTTCCAGGTGGGCAGCCTGTTTTTGTAAAGGAGGTGCGCCAATGGGCCCCATGGATATTCTGCTGCTCGCCCTGCTTCTCCTGTGGGCGGTGCTGGCCCTGCGCTGCACTTGGCGCAACAAGTGCGGCAGCCGCGGTTGCTGTAGCAAGTGCAGTTGCTGTAGCAACTGCAGTAGCTGCCATTGCGTACAATCCCTCCGCAGAGGAGAATCCCTCCGCAGAGGAGAATCCCTCCGCAGAGGAGA
>JBJEQH010000081.1:8326-14674 GCA_051881655.1 Candidatus Heritagella sp.
CTCCGCAGAGGAGAATCCCTCCGCAGAGGAGAATCCCTCCGCAGAGGAGAATCCCCCCGCCGCCGTACAACTTCCCGCCGCAGCGCAGGGGCCCGCCGCCCCTGACAGAACCGTGGAAAAACCAACCGATACAAAAAACGAGTGTTCCTGAGGAAGTTGAGGCAGGAACACTCGTTTTGTTTTGCCGCGCCGGCACTGCCTGAGCCGCCGGGTACCAACCTGCAAGTATAAACCATATGGTTTTCACTGAATAAACAAACGGGACTTCTCAGTAAGTCCCGTTTTTCTTATACTGAGAACAGAAAAAACACCCGGCGGCCGTACTCCGGGCCGGGGAAACAGGGAGGAACTTTTATGATTTTCTATTTTACGGCAACGGGAAACAGCCTGTATGTGGCAAAGCAGCTGTCCCCCCGCCCCATCAGCATCCCGCAGGTCGGGGAGGACCGGGTTTTCACCGACGAACAGATCGGTATCGTCTGCCCGGTGTACTGCGGCGAGCTGCCCGGAATTGTGCTGGATTTCATCCGCCGGTCCTCCTTTTGCACGCCGTACCTGTTTCTGGTGCTCACCTACGGCCTGGACGAGAGCGACAGCGCCGAATACACCGCCCGCCAGTGCCGGGAGTACGGCGTGACCTTTGACTACATCGCCCATATTAAGATGGTGGACAACTACCTGCCCGCCTTTGACATGGGGGAGGAAAAAGCGCTGGACAAAAAAATCCCCGGGCAGATTGCCGCCCTTCGCGCCGCCCTCAAACGGCGGGAAAAGGGGATCCCCGCCGCCACCGAGGCGGGCCGCCGCCTGCATCAGCAGGTGAAGGAAATGAACCGGCAGCAGCCCTCTCTGAACGACGGCAGCGCCCTGTCGGTCACCGGCGGGTGCATCGGATGCGGCATCTGCACCCGGGTGTGCCCGGTGGGGAATCTTATTCTGCGGGACGGAAAGGCCGTGCGGCTTCGCCGGTCATGCGAATTCTGCCTGGCCTGCATCCAGAACTGCCCGCACAACGCGATCCGGCTGGAGCAGGAGAAAAACCCCCGGGAGCGGTACCGCCATCCGGAGATCTCCCTCGCCGAAATTATCGAATCGAACAGCCGGGAGCCGGAAAAAACGGCCGGATCCCTCTGATCCCCGGGGAAATCCCCTGAGGGCGTTATCCCGGCCCGTTTTTGTCCGCCGCTGATAAACCGGAACCCCGCCGGATACCGGGGACCGGAAAAGGAGGAATTTTTTATGGAACAACAAACATGGATGATTACCGGCTGCAGCGCCGGAGGAATCGGATACGGCCTGGCCGCCGCCGTACTGGAGCAGGGCCACCGCGCCGTGCTGGCCGTCCGGGATCCCGAAAAGGTGCGGGGGCTCCTCGTCTCTTATCCCGATACGGCCTTCCCCGTTGTGATGGACGTAACAAACCCGGAGGCCGCGGCCGCCGCCGTGCAGAGCGCCTTGGATCGGTTCGGCGCCATCGACGTACTGGTCAACAATGCGGGATACTGCTACCGCTCTTCCATTGAGGAAGCCGCGGAGGACGGGGTCCGGCAGATGTTCGAGACCAACTTTTTCGGCCCGGTATCGCTGATCCGCCGGGTTCTGCCCTCCATGCGGGCGCGCAGGAGCGGGATGATTATCAACATCTCCTCCATCGCGGCGGTGCGCACCCACGCCGCCTCCGGCTATTATGCCGCCTCCAAAGCGGCACTGGAGCTGATGAGCGAAGCCCTTTCCGCCGAGCTGGAGCCGCTGGGCATCCGGGTGATGATCGTCGAGCCCGGCGCCTTCCGCACCCACTTCTTCGACAGCTCCCTGCAGGGGTCCGCGATGACCATCGGGGACTACGAGGCCACCGCCTGGACCCGGTCGGTGGGAAATTCCGTCAATCACCGCGATCAGCCCGGCGATCCCCTTCGGGCGGGACGTGTGATCCTGCAGGCCGCCGGAAGCAGCCCGTCCCCCTCCCGCCTGCTCCTGGGAAGCGACGCCGTAAAGAGCGTGAGCGGGACCCTTCAGCAGCGGCTGGCGGAAATCGGGGTCTGGGAGGATCTGTCCGTCCGCACGGATTTCTGACGGCATCAAACCGGCCGCGGGAGGAAAACCGGCCCGCGCCGCTTTTCGAAATACGGGCGGGGCCATTGCCCTGCCGCAAAAAACGGGAGGAAACCTATCATGAACAAACGAATTTTGGGAAAAGACCTGGAGGTATCGGAGATCGGCCTCGGCTGCATGGGAATGAGCCACGCCTACGGCCCTCCGGCCGATCCGAAGGAGATGACCGAATTGCTGGCCCGGGCCGTGGACATGGGCTACACCTTTTTTGACACCGCCGAAGTGTACGGCACCGCCGAAGATCCCCATGCCAACGAGACCCTGGTGGGCGCGGCCCTGAAGCCCTACCGGAACAAAATCGTGCTGGCCACCAAATTCGGCATCCGCTTTGACCTGGACAGCCCCCGGGTTCCCAAGCCCCTGATCCCCGATTCCCGGCCGGAAATGATCCGCGCTTCGGTGGAAGCCTCCCTGCGGCGGCTGGGGACCGACCATATCGACCTGTACTACCAGCACCGGACGGACCCGTGTGTCCCGGTGGAAGAGGTGGCCGGTGTGATGGCCGACCTGATCCGGGAGGGGAAAATCACCCACTGGGGTCTGTCCGAAGCGGATGAACAGACCATCCGCCGCGCCCATGCCGTCTGCCCGGTAACCGCCGTTCAGAACCGCTATTCCATGATGGCCCGGTGGTTCGAGCCGCTGTTCCCGGTCTTAGAGGAGCTGCACATCGGTTATGTGGCCTTCTCGCCGCTGGCCAACGGTTTTCTGTCGGCGCAATACGGCAAAAACGAGAAATTCGATGCAGCCACGGATTACCGCACCGCCATGCCCCAGTTCACTCCCCAGGGAATCGACCGGAACCGGGATCTGCTGGCCCTGCTGCACCGCACCGCCGCAGAGAAAAACGCCACGCCGGCCCAGATTTCCCTCTCCTGGATGCTGGGGAAGAATCCGCACCTGGTCCCGATCCCCGGCACGAGAAAGCTCAGCCGGCTGCTGGAAAACGCCGGGGCCTCGGAAATCCGGCTGACGCAGGAGGAAATCCGGCGGCTGGACGAAGCGCTGGACCGGATGGAGATGTCCGATGTATTCGGCGGTACCCCCACCACAACAAACCGGAAGAGCTGAGAAATCCTGCCCGGAACCCCCTTTTTTCCGCCAGAGAACCCCGGCGCCGTTTTTAAGCGGCGCCGGGGTTCTCTCATTCTCCGACCGCCCGGGACAGATCTCGGCGCAGGCGGGTGACAATGCGCTTTTCCAGCCGGGAGATGTACGACTGGGAGATGCCCAGAATGTCGGCCACCTCCTTCTGGGTGTGCTCCCGGCCGCCGTCCAGCCCGAAGCGCAGCTTCATAATTCTCCGCTCCCGCTCGGGCAGAGATTCCACCGCCCGGTGCAGCAGCTCGCACTCGGCCTGCTGCTCCAGATTCACGTTCACCGTATCCCCCTCGCTGCCCAGCACGTCGGACAGCAGCAGCTCGTTTCCGTCCCAGTCCACGTGCAGCGGGTCGTCGATGGAGATCTCGTTTTTCAGCTGTACGCTCTTGCGCAGATACATCAGGATCTCGTTTTCGATGCACCGCGAGGCGTAGGTGGCCAGCTTGATGTTCTTCTCCGGGCGGAAGGTGTTCACCGCTTTAATCAGGCCGATGGTCCCGATGGAAATCAGGTCCTCGATATTGGCCCCGGGGGAATCGAACTTCCGGGCGATGTACACCACCAGCCGCAGGTTGTGGGTAATCAGCGGCTCGCGGGCGCTGTCGTCCCCCTGCAGAATGGCCCGGAAAACCCGCTCTTCCTCCTCCTTTTTCAGCGGGGCGGGCAGCACCTGGGGGCTGTTTATGTAGTAAACGGGGTTTTTCTCCCCCAGGTACTGCCACACTTTTTCCCGCAGCGCGCGCATCCATCCCCAAAATCTCGCCATTTTTCCCATGGTATTTCTCCTCCATTCCCCTATCCGGCCTTTTGCCGTACGCCGTTCTCCAAAAACGATGGCCCCAGCAGCGCCTGGAAATCTCCCTCTCCCAGCTTTCCCGCATATACGGCGATCAGGCAGTCGCCGATCTCCCAGGTCTCCCTCCCCCTTTGCACCCGCACCCCCTGCGGCCGGTACACCGGCAGGCTGCCCGCCCCGGACAGGGCGGAAAACGGCAGCCGCCGGGTGCGGGGGGAATCGAACGCGGCGGGCAGCAATGGGGCGATTTTCCCCCGCTCGCACACCAGCACCGGCACCCCGGTAAAGGGGTCGAAAAACCGGCAGCCGGTGTCCAGCCGGGCGGTCACCCGCACCGGGTCGCCGTCCCCCAGAATGGTCACGCGGCACAGCTCCTCCATCGGCACGCGCCGCCCGCGGATCCAGTCCAGCACGGTCAGCACCGCATAGCACAGCGCGCACAGGGCGATCAGCTCCGCCATGGAAAAGGGGGTGTAAAAAACGCCGCCGCGCAGCAGCATCGTCTGCCCGGTGACAAACCGGGAGAAAAACAGCAGCGCCCCCGCCAGCAGAAAGCTGCCCAGCAGAAAGCACGCCGTCCCCCGCAGGAACCCCCGTTTCCCCAGCCCGCCGAAGGCCGCCCAGCCGATCAGGAGGGCCGAGAGAAGCTGCACCCCGATCTGTTCCCACGCGGCCATAGGGGGCAGCAGCGCCGTCAGGCTGGTGATCCCGCCGCACACCCCACCCAGCAGCAGCCTGCCTTTTCCCGGGGAGAGGTGCAGAAACCCCCGGGCGCACAACAGCAGCAGCCAGGTTATCAGCGCATTGAGAAACACCAGTTCATCCACATAAATGACCATCCCTCTCCCCCCCTTTCCCGTGGTTTTCAGTATAGCAAAGGACCAGCCCGTTCTTTGTCAAAAGAACAGCCGGTCCCTTTCTCTTTTTTGAGCGGGCTTTTTAAGTATCCGGTCCGCCCCGGCGCCCGCCCGGCAGCCCGAAGCTGACCGAAATCGCCTGATCCACCTGCCGCATATCCGCGTCGCTCAGCCGCCCCATGCGCTCGCGCAGGCGCCGCTTATCCAGCGTGCGGATCTGCTCCAGCAGGACAATCGAATCCTTCTGCAGACCGTTGCGGTCGGCCTGCACATGGATGTGGGTGGGCAGATCGGCTTTCTCCTGCTGGCTGGTAATGGCCGCTGCGATCACTGTGGGGCTGAAACGGTTGCCCACTTCATTCTGTACAATCAGCACCGGGCGGACGCCGCCCTGCTCCGAGCCGACAACGGGGCTCAGATCCGCATAATAAATTTCTCCGCGATGGACTGCCATCTTTACTGTCACGCTCCTGCCTGTCGTAATGAGGGAGAGGCTCTCTCTGCTCTTTAGTGTGGCTGTTTTCCGCCGGGATAATCATCACCGCAAAAACTTTTCCTGCCCTATCGTATGCGCCGCCCGGCCCCGGTGTTCCGGCAAAGCCGTCTTTCCCCCCAAAACGCCGAAAAAGGGAACCCTCCGCTCCTGTGCAAAGGGTTCCCTTTTCTCTTTGTTTCATTCCCCGCCCCGGAGGAAAGTTATTCCGCGATTTCCCGGAACACCCGGGGCAGCCGGGCGATCATATCGGTGGGCAGCATGGCAGTCTGGGTCTGCTCCCGGGCGGTCAGATCCCCCGCCAGGCCGTGGAGATACACCCCGCACATGGCGGCGCGCTTTGCCTCCATCCCCTGGGCCAGAAACGCCCCGATCATCCCGGCCAGCATATCCCCGCTGCCGCCGCGGGCCATGCCCGCGTTGCCGGTGGTATTCATCAGCACCGCCTCCTGTCCGCGGGCAATCAGCGTGCCCGCCCCCTTCAGCACCAGCACCGTTTTCGGGTACTGCACCGCAAAATCCCGGGCGGTCTGCAGCCGGTTTTCCTGCACCTGCCCGGCCGAAAGGCCCACCAGGCCCCCCATCTCCCCGGGGTGCGGGGTTAAAATGCGCACGCCCGCCGCTTCGTTTAACACCGTCAGGTTCCCCTCCAGCGCGCGCAGGGCATCGGCATCCACCACCATGGGGCCGGGGTAATGGCGCACCAGCCCGGTCACCCACCGGGTCTTTTCCTCGCTGCGGCCCAGCCCACAGCCCACCACCACGGCCTTTGCAAGGGACAGCGACTTTTCCACCATCGCCTTTCCCCCGGGGGAAAACCCGCCCTCCGCTTCGGGGTAGACCGTAAAAACGGGCTCGCTCAGCTTGGCGGCCAGAATGGGGTAAATCCGCTCCGGTACGGCCAGATCCACCAGCCCCGCGCCGCACCGCAGCGCCGCACCGGCGCACAGGGCGGCGGCCCCGGCCATGCCGTAGCTGCCGCACAGGCA
>JBJEQH010000082.1:0-3224 GCA_051881655.1 Candidatus Heritagella sp.
CAAAGCCACAATAAATTCACCCTGCTGTACGCCAAGACCATCTACGAGGCCTCCCACGAAGCCAAGGAGGAGATGGGCGAGAAGGCATTGCTGTGGGGCCGCAGCGGTTATGCGGGCAGCCAGAATTATCCGGCCAACTGGGCGGGCGATTCCTCCGCGGCCCAGAACAACCTGGCCTCGATTCTCAACGGCGGCCTGAGCATGGGCGTCAGCGGCGTGTCGTTCTGGGGCTTTGATATCGGCGGCTTCTACAACTGCGACTACGAGGGCAACCGCGTGATCCCCGGGGACGAGGAGTACATCCGCTCCGTCCAGATGGGCCTGATGAGCCCCCTGAGCCGCAGCCACGGCCAGTCCACCCCGCGCGAGCCGTGGGTGTTCTCCGAGACGGCACAGAAGGCGTTCCTCTCGATTAACAAGCTGCGCTATAAGATGCTGCCCTATATCTACAGCACGGCGTATGAAACGCATCGCCTGGGTCTGCCCATGATGCGGGCCATGATCCTCGAATTCCAGGAGGACTTCAACGTGCGCAATATCTCCACCCAGTACATGCTGGGCGGATCGCTGCTGGTGGCACCGGTGTTCGATCAGCAGATCCACCGCGTGTATCTGCCCCAGGGCGAATGGGTCGATCTCCATACCGGGGAGAGAATCTGTGGCGGCCGCTGGATTCAGGTGGAGAAGGATATTCAGAAGATCCCGCTGTACCTGCGTGAAAACCACATGATCCCCATGCTGTGCGAGACCCCCATGCACATTGCCGATGAGAACTTCACCGGGCTGCAGGTGGTGCTGCAGGTCAAGGACCATATGCGCCAGGAGTATTACGATGACGGCGTGTGCGGTTGGCTGGAGGCGGAAGCCGCCAGCGGCACCCTGACCGTGCGCAGCGAGGGTATGGATGTGCAGGAGATTGTTGCCTATCTGCCGGCCGGGACGGAAAAGGCTGTGGTAAACGGCGAGGAATGGCGCGTACAGGCCCAGGGCAACGCCCTTTTGCTCCGCAAATAAGCCCCAACCATCCAGCAAAAAAGAATTGACAAAGGCATGCTGGATTTGCTATAATAGCGCTCCCGCATGAAGAAAAAGGGGAGGCCCGCACGGAGAAGGTTCCGGCGAGCCTCCCTTTTTCCGCCGAGGGGCACGGTGCGGGGAGAAGAAAACCGGAGGGAAAAAAGGAGGAGAGAAGCATGCGAATGGAAACCGAAAGACTGGTGCTGCGGGATTTGTGTGAGGGGGATTTTGAGGCCCTGCACGCGATTTTATCCGATGAGGAGATCATGCGGCATTATCC
This sequence comes from Candidatus Heritagella sp., assembly GCA_051881655.1. Lineage (GTDB taxonomy): Bacteria > Bacillota > Clostridia > Oscillospirales > Acutalibacteraceae > Heritagella. The sequence goes on from JBJEQH010000082.1 coordinate 1,298, forward strand.
CCACCCGTTCTGCGAGGAGGAGACGCGAAACTGGATAAAGAGAAACCGGAACCGCTATGAAAAGGACGGGTTCGGTCTGTGGGCCGTGGAACTGAAGGAAACCGGGCAGATGATCGGCGACTGCGGGATCACCATGCAGAACATCCACGGAAAATGGGAGCCCGAGATCGGGTATCACATCACGCGGTCCATGCAAAAACGGGGATATGCCACCGAGGGGGCTGCCGCGTGCATGAAGTACGCCTTTGAACAGCTGCATTTCCCCCGGGTGTATTCCTACATGAAGTACACCAATACGGCATCGGCCCGCGTGGCCCAGAAAAATGGGATGCACTTTGTGGAGGAGTATGCGGACCCCGTCAATACGTTTACCCGGGTATATGCCATCGACCGGGAGGAATGGGAGAAGCAGCAGACGGTCACCCTGCAGGAACTGCTGCCCCGGTGGTGGGGCGACGAGCGGTACCAGGAGCCGGGCGGGGAGAAATAAGCCCGCAGCCCCTTTCCCTTTATAACGGAGAATGGGCCCCAAAGAAAAACGCCCCCTGCCGGAATCCGCGGATTCCGGCAGGGGGCGTCTGTTTTTCGGGATTATTCCATAAATCTTCCGGGTTTTCCGATCCAGCCGGCAAAGTACCGGCAGGTGGCGGTGAGGGTATCCCCGTACTTCGGATCGACGGGGGCGAAATCATGGCAGGAACCCTCGGACATGAAGATCTCCTTATCCTCGCTGGCGGCGGCCATGTAGTTAAATTCGGTGTTGACAAATTCATGGCTGGCCGTGTTCCCCTGGAGGAGCAGAGGCACATGGATGCCCTTGACATTCTCCCGCGTGGACAGGTAATTAAAGTTCCCGTCCACACCCCACATGGTGCACGCATCGTAGCCGAAGTCATCATCAAAGCGCACTTCATTTTCCAGCAGGGTTTTCACCGTGGTGACCTGGGCGCCGCCCTGATAGATGGTGGAGGGGACGGAATCCACCGGCTTGCGCACCGTGCGGATGATTTCATCCGTGGTGATGCTTCCGTCGGAGTGGAGCAGGGGATGGGGCATGGAGGTGTGGCCCAGAAGGCGGACGTCCATGCAGAAGGGCTTGTTGTTCGAGCTTCCGCCCGCGCCGCCCGGGATCACCAGCGGCTCGTCATCGGCAAATCTTCCCCGGCCGCGCCGGATCTTCTCGTAGCGGTCCTGGGCGTAGCTCAGCAGCTCCTTGTACAGACGGATCTGCGCCCGCTGGAAGCGGCGGACAAATTCCTCGCTGTAATGAGAACCGCCCGGTGCATAGCCGTTTTCGGGATTGAAGATGTCCAGTTCGGGGATCCGGGCATAGCCGTCCTTCAGGGTGCGCACGGCGGGATCCAGGGGCAGTACGGACATAATGCCGTAGTTTGCATCCGTCAGAATCAGGCCGTCGGCGGGCGTCAGGGGTTCCACATCCGGGAAGGGGATGATCCGGTCGGTGTTCTTAAACCGGGCGATACCGTTTTCTGCGATGTACTGGTAGCAGCTGGTGGTGCAGCCGCCCTGGCTGTGGCCCATCAGAACCACCTTTTTCACGCCGGGGATTTTCTTTACAAAATCAATGCAGGTCTTGTACTCCCGCAGCCAGCCGTCCACATGGCGCTGGCGCTGCATTACGCCCGCGGCGATAAAGCCGCGCTTGGCCATCTCGATCATGGGCGAAAATCCCATGTATCCGCCCGGGTGCATGGCGATCACCGCGATTTGGCTGCGCGGTGTCTTTTCCTTGGGATAATAGACGGACAGGCCGGTTCCCCCGTTGCCGCATCGGTCCGTGTAAAAGGTGTGAAATTCGCTTCGGATTTCGTAGAGTTTCTCTTTCATCTGTGTGCCTCCTTTGCCGCATGGCGGTGTTTCTTTTCTATGAAACAATTTTACTATAGCACACTTTTTTATCGGTCAT
>JBJEQH010000083.1:0-14469 GCA_051881655.1 Candidatus Heritagella sp.
GTTTGCTTTTGCCAGGCAGCAGGCGGGACGTGTTCAGGAGGACCCCCGGATTGAGGTGCGGCTGAATACGGAGCTGACTTCGGAAATGGCGGAGAGTGAAAATGCGGATATTCTTCTGTGCGCGGTCGGCTCGCTCCCGGTTGTACCGCCGGTTCCGGGGCTGAAAGAGAGTCCCAGGGTTGTGGGGCTGGAGGCTCTCCATACGAGTGTCCCCCGTGTGGGGCAGAAGGTAGTGATCCTGGGCGGAGGACTGATCGGAAGCGAGAGCGCCATCTATCTGGACAGTCTGGGAAAAGACGTGACCATTGTGGAGCAGAAGGATACGCTGGCTCCGGATGCTCCGTATATGCACAAATACGGAATGGACCTGTATTTTGAAAAAAGCAGGATACAAATCCATCGGAATACGAGGGCAAAAGCGGTCCTTGAGGAGGGCCTGCTGTGCGAGGATGACCGGGGCCGCGAAGTGCTGCTGGAAGCGGATACGATTCTTCTGGCGGCGGGAATGCGCCCCAACCAGGAGGCGGTGGAGGAACTTCGGTATGCGGCGCCGCGGTTCTTCCAGATCGGCGATTGCGTAAAAGTGGGGAAGGTGTACGACGCCGTGCACGGCGGGTACTATGGCGCTTTGGATATTTAGTCCCCGTTTTCTTGGAAACAGGGGAAGAACTCCGGGCGGATGCGGCAAAAAACCGGGTATGGAAAATAAGCCTGAAACATGGCGGCTTCTCCATACCCGGTTTTGTTGATAATGTGTGCAGGACTGTATTATGGGAGCAAATGATTCATATCGTCTATTAAGTCCTGCAAAGTAATGGACTGCATTTGTTGGCGCATCCCCTCTTGTATCGATAAGAGCCTGCGGTCCAATACGGCATGGACATTTTTTCCAACAGGGCAATCAGGGTTGGGATTGTCGTGGAAATGGAAGAGGGCTTCCTCTTTTTCAACGGCGTCAAAAATTTCCAGCAGGGTGATGTCTGCCGGGTCTTTCGCAAGAGAGGCGCCGCCCTCCCCGGCCTTTACGGTGACAAGGCCGGCCGCTTTGAGTTTTCCGAGTGTATTCCGGATAATCACAGGATTTACATTGACACTCCCGGCAAGGAAGGTGGAGGTTGTTTTTTCCCTGCCCTCAAACTGAACGATTGCCAGCAATATGTGTACCGCAATCGGAAGCCTCGACGAAAACTTCATATCGGTCACCTCGCATTTTTCAGGGTATCATTATAAGCGCAATGGGCGGGAATGTCAACCGCTGCCCGGGTCCTTCGGCCGGCCGTTTTCCCCTTTTCGCCCCGGGCCGGAGCCCCGCTTTCCGGGGGCCGCCGGAAAACAAATGCGGGGCTTGACAGATACCCCAGCGGGGTATATGATAGAGATACCCCATCGGGGTATAATTTTTGAAAGGGAGCTTATGATGGAAAACCGGGATGGCTGCTGCCATAAGACAAAGGAACGCACCGAGGACGAATATAAAAGCCTGATCCACCGGCTCAACCGCATCGAGGGGCAGATCCGGGGCATCCGCGGCATGGTGGAGAAGGACGCCTACTGTACGGATATTCTCACCCAGGCGGCGGCGGCCAACGCGGCGCTCAACGCCTTCTGCAAAGAGCTGTTGGCCAATCACATCCGCACCTGCGTGGCGGAGGATATCCGGGAGGGCAGGGACGAGACCATCGACGAACTGGTGGAAACCCTGCAGAAACTGATGAAATAAACGCGCTTTGCCGGGGAACCCTGTGAGGGGGAGCGCCGGGCGCTATTCCCCATGCGTTTTGCGGCGCTGCGGAGAAGAGGCCGGGCGCGGGACGCCCAAAGCCGGAGGCAGAACGGGAAGAACGGAGGAAAGCATGAAGCAATACGAGGTGACGGGCATGAGCTGTGCGGCCTGCAGTGCCCGGGTGGAGAAGGCCGTATCCAAAGTGCCGGGCGTGACCGCCTGCTCGGTCAGCCTGCTGACCAATTCCATGGGCGTGGAGGGAACCGCCGCCCCGGGGGCGGTTATTGCGGCGGTGGAGGCGGCGGGATACGGCGCCTCGGAAAAAGAAAGCACCGGCAAGGCCCGGGGGGCGGAAACGGAGAACCCCGCAGACCGGGAGACCGCCGCCCTCAGGCAGCGGCTGATCGCATCGGTCGTTTTTCTGGTGATCCTCATGTACTTCTCCATGGGGCACATGATGTGGGGCTGGCCGCTGCCGCCCTTTTATGAGGGGAACCATGTGGCCATGGGCCTGACCCAGCTGCTGCTGTCGGGGATTATCATGGTCATCAACCAGCGGTTCTTTGTCAGCGGGTTTCAGAGCCTGCGGCACCGCGCGCCCAACATGGATACCCTGGTGGCGCTGGGGGCCGCCGCCGCCTTCGTTTACAGCACCTACGCCCTGTTTGCCATGACCGATGCCCAGGGAAGAGGGGACATGGATGCCGTGATGGGGTATATGATGGACTTCTATTTTGAGTCTGCGGCCATGATTTTGACCCTGATCACCGTGGGCAAAATGCTGGAGGCCCGCGCCAAGGGCCGGACTACCGACGCGCTGAAAAGCCTGATGAAGCTGGCGCCCAAAACCGCCGTCGTCGTGCGCGGGGGTGTGGAGACGGCCGTTCCCATCGAGCAGGTGCAGAAGGACGACCTCTTTGTGGTCCGGCCCGGGGAGAACATCCCGGTGGACGGCGTGGTGCTGGAGGGCGAGAGCGCCGTGAATGAGGCGGCCCTGACCGGCGAGAGCATTCCGGTGGACAAAGCGGCGGGGGACACCGTCTCGGCGGCGACCACGAACCAGTCCGGCTTTCTCAAATGCCGGGCCACGCGGGTGGGCGAGGACACCACCCTGTCCCAGATTATCCGGATGGTCAGCGATGCGGCGGCCACCAAGGCGCCCATCGCCAAAATCGCCGATAAGGTATCGGGCGTGTTTGTCCCGGCGGTGATCCTGCTGGCGGCGGTGACCACCGTGGTGTGGCTGTTCCTGGGGCAGGGGGCCGGGTACGCCCTGGCCCGGGGGATCTCGGTGCTGGTGATCAGCTGCCCCTGCGCGCTGGGCCTGGCCACGCCGGTGGCCATTATGGTGGGCAACGGCATGGGGGCGAAAAACGGCATTTTGTTTAAAACCGCCGCCTCTCTGGAGGAGGCCGGCCGGGTGGAGATTGTGGCGCTGGACAAAACCGGCACCATCACCAGCGGCGAACCGGCGGTGACCGACCTGCTCCCGGCGGACGGCGTGGGGGAGGAGGAGCTGCTGGCGCTGGCCGGTGCGCTGGAGCAAAAGAGCGAGCATCCCCTGGCCCGGGCGGTTGTCAAGCGGGTGAAGGAGCGGAATCTCCCGGCGGAGGATGTCACGGATTTCCGGGCCCTGCCGGGCAACGGGCTGACGGCCCGCTGGCGGGGGAGCGAAGTGTGCGGCGGCCATCTGAAATTTATCAGCACCCGGGCCCGGGTGCCCGATTCGATGAGGGAGCAGGCGGACCGGCTGGCCGAGCAGGGCAAAACGCCCCTGTTTTTCAGCCGGGACGGCGCGCTGGCCGGGATGATCGCCGTGGCCGATGAGATCAAGCCCGACAGCCCCCAGGCGGTGCGGCAGCTGCAGAACATGGGAATCCATGTGGTGATGCTGACCGGCGACAACGAGCGCACCGCCCGGGCCATCGGAGAGAAGGCCGGTGTAAACGAGGTGATCGCCGGGGTTCTGCCCCAGGGGAAGGAGAGCGTGATCCGCTCGCTGCAGCAGAAGGGCAAGGTGGCCATGGTGGGCGACGGCATGAACGACGCCCCGGCCCTGACCCGGGCGGATGTGGGCATGGCCATCGGCGCCGGCACCGATGTGGCCATCGACTGCGCGGATGTGGTTCTGGTGAAAAGCCGCTTGTCCGATGTTCCGGCCGCCATCCGGCTGAGCCGGGCCACCCTGCGGAACATCCACGAAAACCTGTTCTGGGCATTCTTTTACAATACCATCGGCATTCCGCTGGCGGCGGGGGTGTTCATCCCCCTGGGGCTGACCCTCAATCCCATGTTCGGCGCCGCGGCCATGAGCCTGAGCAGCTTCTGCGTGGTATCCAATGCCCTGCGGCTGAACCTGTTTGATATGCACAGCACGGCCAGAGACCGGAAAAAGAAAACCGAAAAAAAGCACCGTGAGAAGGAGGAAAATCCCATGCAAAAAACCATGAAGATCGAGGGCATGATGTGCCCCCACTGCGAAGCCCGGGTGAAAAAAGCGCTGGAGGCCCTGCCCCAGGTGGAGCAGGCGGCCGTGAGCCACAAAGCGGGCACCGCCGTGGTGACCCTGCGGGCCGATGTGCCCGATGAGCAGCTGAAAAAGGCCGTGGAGGACCAGGATTACACTGTTGTCTCCATCGGGTAAACCGGAGAAGAACCGAAAAAAGGGAAAACCGCCCGTAAAAAGCGGTTTTCCCTTTTTTTCTTTCTTCCGGGAGGATTCTATGGTATACTTTTTATAAAGACCCGTATATTTTTGGGAAGGCTTCTGCGGAAAAGTAAAGAAAGAGAGGAGAAAAATGCCCGTAGTTCTTTTGCTGATTGGCGTCATCATCCTGCTGTGCGTTGTCTGCAACCGGTTTTCCCAGCGGCTGGGGATTCCCATGCTGCTGCTGTTTATCCTGCTGGGGATGTTTTTTGGCACGGACGGGGTGGTGAAAATCCCGTTTGACGATTTCGCCCTGGCGGAACAGGTCTGCTCCGCCGCCCTGATTTTCATCATGTTCTACGGCGGCTTTGGCACCAACTGGAAGCAGGCCCGGCCGGTGGCGGTGCAGTCGGTGCTGCTCTCCACGCTGGGGGTGGTCCTCACCGCCTGCCTCACGGGGCTGTTCTGCCACTTTGTGCTGCACATCGCTTTCTGGGAGAGCATGCTCATCGGCGCGGTCACCGGTTCCACGGATGCCGCCTCGGTGTTCTCGATTCTGCGCTCCAAAAAGCTGAGCCTGCGCCACCGCACGGACTCCCTGCTCGAAGTGGAGAGCGGCAGCAACGACCCGTGCGCGTATATGCTCACGGCCATCATCCTCTCCGTGATGAGCGGCACGGCCACCGGCGGCGAGATCGCCTATCTGATTTTTGCCCAGCTTGTGTATGGGGTGGTCTGCGGGATCCTGATGGCCCTTTTGTCCCTGTGGGTGCTGCGGCGCTTCCGCTTTGCCACCCAGGGGTTTGATACCATTTTCGTGGTGGCCATGGTGCTGTTCTCCTATGCGCTGCCCACGGTTTTCGGGGGGAACGGGTACCTCTCCGCGTACCTGTTCGGGATCCTGCTGGGCAACCGCCCCCTGCCCAACAAAAAGCAGCTGGTTCATTTCTTCGACGGGGTGACCGGCCTTATGCAGATGCTGATCTTCTTCCTGCTGGGGCTGCTCTCGTTCCCGTCCCAGATGCCGGCGGTGCTGGTGCCGGCCCTGCTGATCGCCCTGTTTTTGACCTTTGTGGCCCGGCCGGCAGCGGTTTTCCTGCTGCTCACGCCGTTCCGCTGCCCCCCGCGGCAGCAGCTGCTGGTAGCGTGGTCCGGGCTGCGGGGCGCGGCCTCCATCGTGTTCGCCATTATGGCGATCGTCAGCCCGGCCTATACCAAAAATGATGTATTCCATATCGTCTTCTTCATTGTGTTGTTCTCCATCAGCCTGCAGGGGGCGCTGATCCCCTTTGCGGCGAAAAAGCTCTCGATGATTGACGGGGAGAGCAACGTGATGAAGACCTTCAGCGACTATGAGGAGGAGGTGCCCGTGCAGTTTATCAAGCTGCCCATCGGCGGGGAGCATCCCTGGGTGAACAAGCCGGTGAAAGAGCTGCCGCTGCCGCCGGGGATGCTGCTGGTGCTGATCCTGCGCGGGGAGGAGCGGATTGTGCCGGGGGGCGACACCGTGATCCGGCCGGGCGACGGGATTGTGGTCAGCGCCCTGTCCCACGAGGATGACCGGCAGGTGGGGCTGTCGGAACGGGTGCTGGACAAAAACGACGATTGGGTGGGCAAAACCCTGGGCGAGCTGAAGCTGGGGGAGAGAAAACTGGTGGTGCTGATCCGCCGCGGCCCGCAGGTGCTGATCCCCAACGGCCGCACGGACCTGCGGGAGCAGGATACGCTGGTGATGATTGAAATATAAACCATCAAGGAGGACAAAACATGGAAAAGGCAAGGCGGGAAGAGAAAAACGGGTATGTTCTGTACCACAACCCGGGCGGGAAGACCATCGGCACGGCCACCGGGCGGGTGATCTGCCGGGATGGGCTGGTGTTCCGGGATCTGTGCGGCACGGGGGAGCTGCTGCCCTTTGAGGACTGGCGCCTTCCCCCGCAGGAGCGGGCCGCCGATCTGGCGGCACGGCTGCCCATCGAGCAGATCGCCGGGCTGATGATGTACTCCCCCCACCAGATGGTCCCGGCGCTGCCGGGCGGCCCGTTTGAGGCCACCTATCACGGGAAATCCTTCCCCGAGAGCGGGGAGGAGCCCTGGGCCATGAGCGACGCCCAGAGAAAATTTTTGACCGAGGACCATGTGCGCCATGTGCTGGTGATGAAGGTGCAGTCCACCGGGACGGCCGCCCGGTGGAGCAACGCCATGCAGGCCTGGGCCGAGGCGCTGCCCTTTGGCATTCCGGTGAATTTTTCCACCGATCCGCGTAACGGCGCCGCCGCGGCCGGGGCGGAATTTAAGAGCGAGGGGCAGGACGTCTCCCGCTGGCCGGAGGGGCTGGGCATGGCGGCGGCCTTCTCCCCCGAGCAGTGCCGGCAGTACGCGCAGATCATCTCCCGGGAATACCGGGCCATGGGGATCACCACCGCCCTGTCCCCCCAGGTGGATCTGGGAACCGAGCCGCGCTGGATGCGGCTGGAGGATACGTTCGGCGTTTCCCCCGAGCTGGTGCGCGCCTATGCCGCGGCGTACTGCGACGGGATGCAGACCACCCCGGGGTGTGAGGACGGCTGGGGGCCGGAGAGCGTGTGCGCCATGGCCAAGCACTGGCCCGGGGGCGGCACGGGCGAGGGCGGGCGCGATGCCCACTATGCGTTCGGCAAATATGCGGTGTACCCCGGCGGGAATTTTCAGGAGCACCTGACGCCGTTTACCAAAGGGGCCTTTGCGCTGCCGGGGCCGACCCGGTGCGTCTCCGCCGTGATGCCGTATTACACGGTTTCCTCGAATGTGGACGGAAAATACGGGCAGAACGTGGGCAATTCCTACAGCCGGTACCTGATCCGCGACCTGCTGCGCGGGCAGGTGGGCTATGACGGGGTGATCTGCACCGACTGGGGCATTACGGCGGACCCGGCCGGTACCATGGACTCCTTCGGCAGCCGGTGCTACGGCGTCGAATCCCTGAGCGTGGCGCAGCGCCACCTGCTGGCCATCGAAAACGGGGTGGACCAGTTCGGCGGCAACAGCGAGATCGGGCCCATTCTGGAGGCATACCGCATGGGGTGCGAAAAATACGGCGAAGCGGCCATGCGCGCCCGCATGGAGGAGAGCGCCCGGCGGCTGCTGCTGAATATGTTCCGGGTGGGGCTGTTTGAAAACCCGTACCTGGACCCCGGGGAGAGCGAGCGGATCGTGGGGTGCGAGGAGCACTGCCGGGCCGGGTACGAAGCGCAGCTGCGCTCGCTGGTGCTGCTGAAAAACAAGGGGCAGGCCTTCCCCCGCCGCGGGCGGCAGAAGGTGTATATCCCCGTGCGGCACATAGAGGCGCGGAAAAATTTCTTCCGCGGCGTCACCCCGGCGCAGGAGGTGGATCCGGTGGAGAACTCCCTGCTGGCCCGCTACTATGACCGGGTGGATACCCCCGAGGAGGCGGATTTCTGCCTGTGCTGGGTGGAGAGCCCGCTGTCCGACGGGTACGACGCCGCCGACCGGGAGACGGGAGGCAACGGCTACCGGCCCATCTCCCTGCAGTACCGGCCCTATACCGCCGTCCATGCCCGGGAAGAGAGCCTGATGAGCGGGGATTTCCGGGAGGAGGGGCTCTCCCGCAGCTACCGGGGGAAGACCGGGTATGCGGCCAACGAGAGCGACCTCGATTTGGTGATCGAGACCAAAAAGCGCGCGGGGGAAAAGCCGGTGATCGTGTGCCTGCGCATGCACAACCCCACCGTGATGGCGGAGATGGAGCCGTATGCCGACGCCATTTTGGTGGATTTCGGCGTGCAGCAGCAGGCGGTGCTGGATATGCTCAGCGGGAAGGCCGTGCCCACCGGGCGGTTGCCGGTGCAGATGCCCCGGGATATGGAGACGGTGGAGCGGCACTGTGAGGATATGCCGCTGGACATGGAGCCCTATGTGGACGAGATGGGCAACCGGTACGATTTCGGCTTCGGGCTGTAAAAGCGGGGGCCGCAAAAGAAAAGGACAGCGGGGCAAGACGGAAAGCCTTCCCCGCTGTCTTTTTCTCTGCCATGACCGAAAAACAAAGATTCCCCGGAACTAATTTGCTAATCCATATTCCATGGATTAGCATTTCTGTATAACTATGTTTCTTATCCATATAATTATTCTAAACGATAGAGAAAAGGAACATGGAAATCCATTATGATTGATAAAAGGATCGGAAAGCGAATGAAGCAATGCCGGGAACGGCTGGGGCTGACACAGGATGAGCTGGCGGAGAAAACCGGCCTGACCCCCAACTACATTTCCACCGTGGAGCGCGGGGCCTCGTTCCCCCGCTGTGAAAAGCTGATCACGCTTTTGAACGGTCTGGAAACCAATGCCGATGCGGTGTTCTGCGATGTGCTGGAGTATTCGACGGAATACGAAGCCTCGCAGCTCTCAAAGGAGCTTGCGTCCCTTCCCCGGAATGCACAGAAACGCATTCTCCAAATGGTCGAGCTGATGATTCAGCAGGAAAAAGAAAACGGAAAACCGTAACCCCAAAAAAGAACTGCATTTTGAAAAACTGCGCTTTATCCGGCGCAGTTTTTTTCTTTCTGTTCCGCAGACTTTTTTGTGTTTGTGTGATATACTATGGATAAAAGATGTAGATTCATTCTTTAATATATAGAAAGAGAAAATGCAATATGAAAAGACAAACCTGCTGTTTTACCGGCCACAGACCGCAAAATCTTCCCTTTCGCTTTAACGAAAAGGATGAACGCTGTATGGCTCTCAAACGGACACTTCGTGAACAGATCATTCCACTTATTGAGAAAGAAAATGTGACACACTTTCTTTCTGGTATGGCAATCGGTATCGACATGTATGCGGCTGAGATTGTTCTTGATTTGAAAAAAAGTTATCCTGGCATTACACTGGAAAGTGTGATCCCCTGCGAATCACAAGCGATGAAATGGTCCGAAACTCTTCGGAACCGTTACTTTAGGATCGTTGCCCAATGCGATCATGAAACCCGGATCCAAATGAAGTACACACCGGACTGCATGGACAAGAGAAACCGATACATGGTTGACCACTCTGATATTGTTATTGCCGTGTGGTCAGGAAAGCCCAGCGGAACGGGCAAAACGGTTCGCTATGCTCTTGATAAGGGGAAAATGGTTGTCGTTATCAATCCTATCACATGTAAAGTTGATAAGAAGTTTGAAGGCCGTGCCCACCGGGCGGTTGCCGGTGCAGATGCCCCGGGATATGGAGACGGTGGAGCGGCACTGTGAGGATATGCCGCTGGACATGGAGCCCTATGTGGACGAGATGGGCAACCGGTACGATTTCGGCTTCGGGCTGTAAAAGCGGGGGCATTTCACAAAAAGAATCCCCAAAGAAACAGAAGATCCATAAACAGAAAAGAAGCGGATGGGATTCCATCCGCTTCTTTATTCCTCACGCGGTCTCGGGGGCGGGGCCCTCCAGCTGCTGCTGGATAAACGAGACCACCTGCTGCGGGGGGATCTGCAGCACCAGCGAAAATTCGCTGTTGATCAGCTCCTCGGCTTCTTTCAGGCAGCGCTCGTCGCACTGGTGGAATTTCTTGCCCTTTGATTCGCGCTCTTTTTTGTGCAGGTATAAGGAGCGGATCAGCCGCACCAGCTCGCGGCGGTCCCCGCGGGACAGAATGGAGGCGTGCAGCTGCTTGCGCAGGGCCTCGTCCTCCTCCCACAGGGGGTCCTCGCCCGGCATATCGTGGATCAGCCGGAGGATTTCCTCCCGGCTGAGCAGCGGCTGCATTTTGGCCACCAGCTTTTCGTTATCCACGGGGACAAAAATCGTCTCATCCCGGCGGGAGAGGGACTTGCATACGTAATAGCGGTGCTTTTCCCTGCCAAAATTTTTATCGGCAATCTCGGTAATCTCACAGGCGCCCTGTGTACCATACATAATTTTGTCATGAACCTGGAACATCCGATGAAGTCTCCTTTCTTACTCGTCTTCCTCCTCCGCCGTGTGGGGGGAGGCCGTGTGGGGGAGGGCCGCGCTTTCGCCCCGATTCGCATGGAAAATCCCCCCTCTTTTGCAAAACCACAAAAAGACGTGCAGCCCGGATACAACGTGAAACGCACCCCGAACCGCCGTTTGTGCGGTTGGGGGTGCCGTTACAGTTTTCGGAACTACACGCCGTATGATCCCATGCTCTTATTTTACTCTTTTTTTCCGCAAAATGTCATGGGCAATTTTCACGATTTTTTAAAAAACAGGGGGGAAGAGGAGACCCGTTATCCGTCCTTGAGCTGGTGGACATCCATCCCCAGCGGACGGCTGTGCTCGATATAGTCGAACAGCTCCTCCTGATCGGTGGACATCAGGTACAGCATCCGGCAGTTGGCGCGGATAAACCGCTTGTTGATGGCGCGGAACAGCACGGTCTCCATCTCGTCATAGTAGTTCATCAGGTTGTAAATCGCGATGGGCTTGTCAAAGCGGCCCAGCTGCTTTAGGGTCATCACCTCGAACAGCTCCTCAAAGGTGCCGATTCCCCCGGGCACGATCAGAAACGCATCGGACAGGTCCTCCATTTTGGCCTTGCGCTCCCGCATGGTGTCGGTGTAGATCAGCTCGTCGCAGTCGTCAAAAATCGCCTCGATGGTCTCGTCGCGGAAAAAGGAGGGGATCACCCCCGTGATATGCCCCTTTCCGGCCTGGCGCATACCGCGGGCGGCCGCGCCCATCAGGCCGTTGCCCCCGGCGCCGAACACCAGGTCGTGGCCGCGCTCGGCCATCTTCCGGCCCAGCTCCTCGACCTTTTCGATATAGGCGGGGTCAATTTTCATGCTGGCAGCACCGAATACGCAGATTTTCATCACAGAATCTCCTTTCCGTGCTCCCGTGCGCGGGCCGGTCAGCGGTCCCACTTTTCGCACAGGCTGAGAATTTGATCGGTAAAGCGGGCCAGATCCTTGTTGGCGCCGCCGCGGTTGTGCTCGATGACGGCCATCAGCCGCCGGCCTGCCGCCAGCAGGCGCTCGTAGACCGTCTGGGTTTTGCGGTGGGCCGCCGCTTTTTTGTCGATGGGCGTCTGATTCCCGGCGTACAGGCAGCGGTTTTCGATCAGATCGTACCCGGCCCCGTTGTAGGGAGCGGCGGCGGGGAAGTGCAGGGTCTCCCCGATGGTTTTGGCAAAGGCTTCGCACACCTCGTTGTCCCCGTGGTTTACATATACCATCTGGGGCGCCTGGGTCAAACCCGCCAGCCAGTGAAGCAGCATATCCCGGTCAGCGTGGCCGCTGATGCCCTCCATCTGGGCGATGCGGGCCTGCACCTTGATCGTCTCGCCGAACAGCTTTACCTGCGGCGCGCCGTCCAGAAGCAGGCGCCCCAGCGACCCCTGGGACTGATACCCCACAAACAGAACGGTGGATTCCGGCCGCCACAGGTTGTGCTTTAGGTGGTGGCGGATGCGGCCGGCCTCGCACATGCCGCTGGCGGACAGGATCACCTTGGGGGTGGGGTCCGCGTTGATGGCCATGCTCTCCTCGCTGGTGACGGCGGTGTGCAGGCCGGGAAACTGCAGGATGTTCTCCCCGTTTTGCAGCAGGGCGCGGGTCTCCTCATCGTAATACTCCCACATATCGCCGTTCTGCCCGGAGTAGATGCGGGTGGCCTCCACCGCCATGGGACTGTCCACCCACACCGGGAAATCCCGGTGGCGGGGCAGAAGGTTCTGCTGCTTGATCCCGTGGATCAGGTACAAAAGCTCCTGGGTGCGGCCCACGGCAAACGAGGGGATGACCACATTGCCGCCGCGGTCCAGGGTCTCCCCGATGATGTCGCACAGCTGGCGGCGGTAGTCGCGGCGCGGGCCGTGCAGCCGGTCGCCGTAGGTGGATTCGATCACCACCACGTCGGCCCTCTGGGGCCTCTGGGGGTCGCGGATCAGGGGGCGGCTGACATTCCCGATATCGCCGGAGAAGAGCAGGGTCTTTTTCACCCCGTTTTCCTCCACCTCCAGCTCGATGCTGGCCGAGCCCAGCAGGTGCCCCGCATCGAAAAAGCGCGCCGTGATCCCCCCGCTCACCGTCAGGCGCTCCTCATACCGGCAGGGCCTCATCAGGGACAGGGTTTTCTCCGCCTCGGCCATGGTGTACAGGGGGACATACCCCTCTTTCCCGGCGCGCTCGGCCTTCCGGTTGCGCCATTTGGCCTCGCTCTCCTGGATGTGGGCGCAGTCGCGCAGCATAATCCCGCACAGCTGGCAGGTGGCCGATGTGGCAAAAATCGGCCCGCGAAAGCCCCCGGCCACCAGGGCGGGCAGCTTGCCGGAGTGATCCACATGGGCGTGGGTGAGCAGGACCGCGTCCACCTCGGCCGGGGAAACCGGCATCTCGCAGTTTTCAAACGTGTCGGCGCCCTGCTCCATGCCGCAGTCGATCAGGATTTTTTTCTCTCCAACGGTCAGAAGCGTACACGAGCCGGTCACCTCGTGGGCGGCCCCCAAAAAGATCAGCTTCATAAAACGGCTCCTCCTCTCTGCCAGGCGGGGTTCCCGGTCCGGCGGTATTCTCCGTTTTCCCCGGACGGGGGATGTACCCATAGTATAGCATACCGACGGGAAAAAGAAAGAAAAAAGGTGAAAAGTTTCCAGTTTTTTCACAATTCTATCGGAATTTATGGGCAAAACCCTTCTTTTTGGCCGGGAAAAGCGGGGCGCCCCGCCCTTTTCCGCTTCCCGGGGGAGCACAGCTCAGTTTATGAAAAAAGGGGCGGCAATATACCCCGGCACGCACAAGCCGTGACGGAGGGATGGTAAAGAAAAACACCGCGCCGGTGCCAAACAAAAAACCGGCCTGTGATCGTAACCACAGGTCGGTTTAACGGTTTTATAAAGCCCCGCCCAAACGGGCCGGGGATTTTCTTTGCCCTTGCGGTCGTGGGGTTTGTGCGTAGTAAAGCAATCCCTCCGTCCGCTTCGCTGACAGCTCCCTTTGCACAAGGGAGCCATGGGGGGTGTGGGATTTCGCAGTTGGTGGACTCCGCCATTCGCGTTTCGAACAGCAATTCGCCATGCGAATTGCGAATTTGCCATGCGAATTGCGAATTTGCCATGCGAATTGCGGCAAGTAGATTTGCCGGAAGGCAAATCTACTTGGAGCGCGCAGGGCGTTGCAGATCGCGCAGGGAAAGAGAGGCGTGTGGCCTGTAAAGCAGAGTAGGCCGGCTGCGGCCAATCTACTTGGGGGCACGCAAAGCGCGCAGGGCGTTGCAGATCGCGAGGACGGCCACACCCACATCGGCGAACACCGCGAACCACATATTGGCAAGGCCCAGGGCGGACAGCACCAGCACGGCGACCTTTACCGCCAGGGCAAAGACGATGTTCTGGTTCGCGATGCGCAGGGTGCGGCGGGCCAGCCGGATGGCCCGGGGCAGGCGGGACAGATCGTCGTTCATCAGAACCACGTCGGCCGCCTCGATGGCGGCGTCGCTGCCCAGGGCGCCCATGGCAATGCCCACATCGGCGCGGGCCAGCACCGGCGCGTCGTTCATGCCGTCCCCCACGAACAAAAGGGTGCCGCTGCCTCTCTTTTCCTGCAGCAGGGCTTCCACCTTATGGACCTTCCCGTCGGGCAGCAGCTGGGCGTACACCTCGTCAATCCCCAGCTCACCGGCCACCTCCCGCGCGGTGCGCTCGTTGTCCCCGGTCAGCATCACGGTTTTCTCCACCCCGGCGCGCTTCAGGGCGGCAATGGCGTCGTTGGCGCCGTCCTTTTTTTCGTCGCGGATCTGAATCCACCCCAGGTACTGCCCGTCTTCGGCCACGTGCACCACGGTGCCGGAGGGATCCTCCGGGGCCCCTTTGGGCAGCAGGCCGTTTTCCTCCATCATGGCCCGGCTGCCCACCCGGACGGTTTTGCCGCCGATCACGGCGCACACGCCGCGCCCGGCGATCTCCTCCACCGACTCCGGCAGGGGGGCAGGGGACAGGGAGCGCCCGGCGGCCGCCGTTTGCAGCGACTGGGCGATGGGGTGGGTGCTGCGGCTCTCGGCTGCGGCGGCCAGACGAAGAAGGTCCTCCTCCTGCCCGGCGGCGGCACATACCTGCTGCACGGCGAACACGCCGCGGGTGAGGGTGCCG
>JBJEQH010000084.1:0-14453 GCA_051881655.1 Candidatus Heritagella sp.
CAGGAACGCCGGCGATCTCAAACATGACTCTGCCGGGCTTGACGACTGCCACCCAGTACTCGGGAGAGCCCTTACCGGAACCCATGCGGGTCTCAGCGGGCTTCTCGGTGATGGGCTTGTCGGGGAAGATCTTGATCCAGACCTTACCGAAACGCTTGCAGTAACGGGTCATGGCGACACGGGCGGCCTCGATCTGATTGGAGGTGATCCACGCGGGATCGAGGGCCTGCAGGCCGAAATCACCGTAAGTGACAGTATTGCCGCGCAGCGCCTTACCGGTCATACGGCCGCGGTGCACTCTGCGGTATTTCACTCTCTTAGGCAGCAACATTATTTATTGCCTCCTTCCTTGCGGGGCTTACGGCTGTCATGCAGCACTTCGCCTCTGTACAGCCAAACTTTTACACCGATGCGGCCATAGGTGGTGGCAGCCTCGGCAAAACCGTAATCAATGTCAGCGCGCAGCGTCTGCAGCGGAATGGTACCGTCGTGATACTGCTCGGTTCTGGCAATTTCCGCACCGCCCAGACGGCCGGAAACCTGGGTCTTGATACCCTTGGCACCCAGCTTCATGCTGCGGCCGATGCAGAGCTTCATCGCACGGCGGAAGGAAACACGCTTTTCCAGCTGCTGTGCAATATTCTCGGCGACCAGCTGCGCGTTGAGATCGGGCTGGCGAACTTCCACGATGTTGATGTTCACGGGCTTGCCCAGTCTCTTCTCCAGCTGAACGCGGAGCTTTTCGATCTCACTGCCGCCCTTGCCGATAACGATGCCCGGCTTGGCGCAGTGGATGTGGATGCGAACGCGGCTGGCGTCGCGCTCGATCTCGATCTTCGGAACACCGGCAGCGGCCAGCTGCTTCTTCAGATCTTTACGCAGGTTATAGTCTTCCACCAGGGTATCGCCGAAAACATCTTTTCTGGCGTACCAGCGGGAATCCCAATTTTTGATAACGCCCACACGAAGTCCGTGCGGATTTACTTTCTGGCCCATAGTGTACCTCCTCTTCGCTTAGTCTTTCTCTTTGAGCACGATGGTGATGTGCGACGTTCTCTTCAGAACGCGGAACGCACGGCCCTGTGCTCTCGGACGGATACGCTTGAGGATGGGGCCCGGTGCCGCATAGCACGATGCTACATACAGCTTCGTCGTATCCATATTGTGGTTATTTTCAGCATTTGCCATGGCAGACTTCAACAGCTTTTCCAGATCTTCGCACGCAGCCTTGGGGGTGTGCTTCAGAATGGCCATCGCCATATCGGCCGGCTTATTGCGGATCAGATCGAGGACGATCTGCACCTTACGCGGCGAAATGCGGGCGTATCTCAGAGTTGCCCTTGCTTCCATATCCATTTACACTCCTTTCGGCTTATTTACCGGTGGTCTTACCGCCGGCATGTCCCCGGAAGGTACGGGTGGGGGCGAACTCGCCCAGCTTGTGGCCAACCATATCCTCGGTTACATATACCGGAACGTGCTTGCGGCCGTCATGCACAGCAATGGTGTGCCCAACGAAATCCGGGAAAATGATGGAGGCTCTGCTCCAGGTTTTAACGATCTTCTTTTCACCGGCCGCATTCATTTCCTGAATCCTTTTCAGCAGCACAGGCTGTACATAAGGACCCTTTTTAACGCTTCTGCTCATTCCTTACAAGCTCCTTTCGCACAGCTTATTTGCCGTTTCTTCTTCTCACGATGAACTTGTCGCTCTGGTTGTGAGGCTTGCGGGTCTTATAACCCAGAGCAGGCTTGCCCCAGGGGGTGACAGGTCCGGGATGACCGATGGGCGATTTGCCTTCGCCGCCGCCGTGCGGGTGGTCGTTCGGGTTCATAACGGAACCGCGGACCGTCGGTCTCCAGCCCATGTGACGCTTCCGGCCGGCCTTGCCGATCTTCACGTTCTCATGGTCGATGTTGCTGACCTGGCCGATGGTGGCCATGCAGTTTTCCGATACGTTGCGCAGCTCGCCGGAGGGCAGGCGCAGCAGGGCCATGCCGTTCTCCTTGGCCATCAGCTGGGCCATGATACCGGCGGAACGGGCCAGCTGGGCACCCTTGCCGGCATACAGCTCCACATTGTGGACGAAAGTACCGACCGGGATGTTCTTCAGCGGCAGGGCGTTGCCGGGCTTGATATCGGCGTTGGCACCGGAGTAAACCACGTCGCCAACCTTCAGGCCGTGGGGAGCGATGATATATCTCTTCTCGCCGTCCTCATACTGAACGAGGGCGATGAAAGCGGAACGGTTGGGATCGTATTCAATGGTCTGTACCGTCGCGGCCATGTCATGCTTCTGGCGCTTGAAGTCAATAATGCGGTACTTGGTGCGGTTGCCGCCGCCGCGATGGCGGACGGTGATGCGGCCGTAGCTGTTGCGGCCGGCCTTGTGCTTCAGAGAAGCCAGCAGGCTCTTTTCAGGACCCTTCTTGGAGAGAGAGGAATAATCCGTAACGGACATGTTTCTTCTCGCTGCCGAGGTGGGTTTATAGGTAATAATCGGCATTCGGTTTCACACTCCTCATGAATATGGCTTTGCGGGAAGCTTGCCGTGCCTTCCCATATTTGCCTCTTCGAAAAACTCCCGGCAATTAAACCATGGACTCGAAGAATTCGATGGTCTTACTCTCTTCGGTCAGCGTTACGATGGCTTTCTTCCAGCTCTTGGTATAGCCCTCGGAACGGCCCTGGCGGCGCAGCCGGCCGCGTACATGCAGAGTGTTGACCTTCTTTACCTTTACACCAAACAGCTCTTCCACAGCCTTGGCAATTTCAATCTTGCCGGCGGAGGGGGCCACTTCGAAGGTATATTTCTTTTCGCCGACGCCGGCCATGGATTTTTCCGTGATCACGGGGCGGACGATGATTTCCTGTGCGGTCATTATGCGAATACCTCCTCGATCTGTGCCACGGCACCCTTCGCGACGATGAACATATCAGCGCCCAGAATGTCGTACACGTTCAGAGTATTGACCTGGGTGGTTTTCACACCCGGGATATTGGCAGCCGAACCGATGACCTTCTTGTCAACCTCGGGCAGCACGATCAGGGCCTTCTTGTCGGCACCCACGGCCTTGAGCATATTGACAATGGTTTTGGTCTTGTACTCTTCGGTCACAATGCTGTCGATGACAACCATCTGGCCGTCCTTCACCTTGCTGGAGAGCGCGCTCTTCATGGCCAGACGCTTTACCTTTTTGTTCAGCGTATAGCTGTAGCAGCGGGGCTTCGGAGCAAAGGCAACGCCGCCGTGCGTCCACTGGGGAGCGCGGGCGCTGCCCTGACGGGCGTGGCCGGTTCCCTTCTGTCTCCAGGGCTTCTTGCCGCCGCCGGAAACTTCCGCACGGGTCAGAGCGGACTGCGTGCCCTGACGGCGGTTGGCGAGAATGTTCTTCACCACGTCGTTCATAACGGCCACATTGGGCTCGATCCCGAAAACGGATTCAGCCAGTTCGATCTTTTCGATCTCCTTGCCGTTCATATCAAATACAGAAATCGTAGGCATGCTGTTTCCTCCTTCCCTTATGCTTTCACGCTGTCACGGATGACAACGATGCCGCCGTTGGGGCCGGGAATGGCGCCTTTCACAGCGATCAGATTGTTTTCAGCGTCGATCTTCGCAACGGTCAGATTCTGTACCGTTACTCTCTCAGCGCCCAGATGGCCGGCCATCTTCATGCCGGGGAACACACGGGACGGAGAGGAGCAGGCGCCGTTGGAACCGCCATGGCGGGCTACAGGGCCGGAACCATGGGTTTCCTTCAGACGGTGGAAATTCCAGCGCTTGATCACGCCGGCGTAGCCCTTACCTTTGCTGGTGCCGGTTACGTCCACCTTGTCCCCTGCCGCGAAAACGTCCGCTTTAATAAGGTCGCCTACATTGTAAGCGTCGATGTTTTCAAAACGGAACTCACGCAGAGTCTTCTTGGGGGCGACATCGCCCTTGGCGAAATGGCCCTTCATGGGCTTGTTCACCTTGTTCGCCTTCAGGTCGCCGAAGCCCACCTGAACCGCGTTGTAGCCATCGGATTCAACGGTCTTCTTCTGAGAAACGACACACGGGCCGGCTTCTACAACCGTTACGGGGATGACCTTGCCGTTTGCGTCGAAGATCTGCGTCATGCCGATCTTCTTGCCGATGATTGCTTTTTGCATTCCTTTTTACCTCCTGTTAGGTTATTGGTTGGCTTGCGCCAACATGACCCCGACCGACAGGTTGGTTGAAAATCGTTCAGAGTTTGATTTCGATTTCAACGCCAGCGGGGAGCTCCAGTCCCATCAGAGCCTCAACGGTCTTGTTGGTGGGACGAAGGATATCGATCAGTCTCTTGTGAGTTCTCATCTCGAACTGCTCACGGCTGTCCTTATACTTGTGAACAGCGCGCAGGATCGTGATGATCTGCTTCTCGGTCGGCAGCGGGACAGGGCCCGAAACACGGGCGCCGGTGCGCTTCGCGGTTGCAACGATCTTCTCGGCGGACTGATCCACCAGCTGATGATCGTACCCCTTGATTCTGATTCTGATTTTTTCTTTGACTGCCACTTTGCATCGCCTCCTGAATTCTTTTCATTGGCGGGCGGCGCTTTGCTTTTCAACACTGTTCCGGGTGTTTCCCCACCCTTCATAAAAAAACCGGATTCACTGCTGTGAAATCCGGAACAAGCTCAGCGTCAAGACCGCAGAAATCCGCGCGTACTTACGGCCTTTGGGACCGCAGTTTACCCGTTCTGTCGTTTTTCTGCACTCTTACTCTTTTCGCCCGGTTTAAAATCGGACATACTCCACGGAAAAACCGGCCATACTGGCCGCAACCTCCCGCTTCTTCGCATATCTGTCGCAGTCGTGCTTGATTATAATACCACACACCCCGGGGAATTGCAAGCGAAAAATTCTCTTTTTTGCAAAAAGTTTCAAAATATTTTTTGGTGGTTTTTTCCACCCGTCTGGGGCGCGCCTTTCGCTTCTTTTTCCCGGAAAAAGGGGCTCTTTTCTTCTATATAAAGGAAAAGGGGCGGCACCGCCGTACCGCCCCCGGTTTATCCCATCACTTCCTGCCCGGTCAGCGCGATGGAGAACCGGCATCCGTCCTCCTCCATCGAAAGCCGGGCCCGGCTTCCGTCTCCGGCCAGCCACACGGCCCCTCCCGGCAGATCCCCGGCGGGAGCCTCCAGTGTGTCCTCCGGCGCGCCGAAGCTGACGGTCATCATATCGCGCACCTGCAGAAATGCCTGCAAGCCCTCTTCCTCCGTATCAAAGGAAAAGGCCAGCGTACAGGCCTGTACCTGATCGGTATCGGTCACCTGGATTCCCAGCTGCGCCGTGTACGGAATATCGGAAAAAGCAAGGGCGGCCGGGGACCGGAACCATCCGTCCTCTTCTTCGGTCCACTCGCTGCCGGCCAGCACCGGGAACCACTCGCCCGCCGTCTGCAGATAGGTCTGCCGGTCCGTATACCAGGCGTTGCCGGCAAAGAGATAGGCGTCTGTGCTTCCCAGCATCCCCTCCAGGGTGGAGGAACCGCTGCCCTCCTGCTCATTCCCGGATTCCTGCGAAGAACCGGTCTCCTCTCCCTGGGATCCCTGTGACCCGGAAGAGGAAGCCGGATCCTCTTCAGGGGATCCGGCGCAGCCCGCCGCCAGCAGCAGGCAGGCCGCCAGAAGAACCGCCGCTGCGGCCCGGCTGATTATCCGTTTCTTTTTCAATCCTGTGTCTCCCCCGCATCTGCCAGCAGTTTCACTTCGATATCCAGGTACCGCCCTTCATCGGGCCGGTACAGGGTCATGGTCACCGTATCCCCGGGCGCATACTGGAAGACAGCGCTCTGCAGCTCCGTCAGGCCGGATACCTCCTCGCCGTTTACCGCCGTGATGATATCCCCCCTGCGGGCACCCGCACGGGTAAAATCGCTGTCCTCCCCGATGGAATCAATGGTAAAGCCCGCCGGGACGCTTCCATCCCGGGAGGCCGCCGTATCATACCCGGTGATTCCCAGCCGCGGCCGCCCCCGGACATATCCGCAGGAGATCAGGTCGCTGACAATCTGCTGGGCCGACTGGGTGGGAATGGCAAAACCCAGCCCCTCGTATCCGGTGGCCATGATTTTGCTGGAGTTAATCCCGATCACCTGGCCGTACAGGTTCAGCAGCGGCCCGCCGCTGTTGCCGGGGTTAATGGCCGTATTGGTCTGGATATAGGTGCCGCTGCGCCCTTCCACCACGCGGTTCAGGGCGGAGACAATCCCGTCCGTCAGCGTATTCTGGAAAACCAGGCCGCCGGGGCTGCCCACTGCCAGCACGTCCTCGCCCACTTCCAGCTCGCCGCTGTCGCCGAATTCGGCGGCGGTCAGCCCGTGGGCGTCAATTTTCAGCACGGCCAGGTCGGTCATCCGGTCATATCCGACCACCACCGCGCCGTAGGTGGTTCCATCCATCAGGTAGACCACCACCTCCGCTTTCCGCGTCTCGCCCACCACATGGGCGTTGGTGATAATATACCCGTCTTCCGTCGCAATAATGCCGCTGCCCTCGCTGATGGTGGACAAACCACCGGAAGTCGTATACCGGGCGGCGATTCCCACCACCGAGCTGGTCACCTTTTGGAACACTTCCGTTTTGGTCAGCAGCGGTTTTCCCTCATGGGACTGCAGGGTAATGCCGCTGTTGCTGTAGGAGATCTCCGGCGCCGGATACTGGGGCTTTTCCAGCTGGCTGTCCGCGTCGCCGGAACCCTCTTGCCCGTCAGGATCGGAGTCCTCCTCTCCAAAGGGGTCCACATCCGGCCAGCCGGGCCGGCTTTCCTGCCCTTCCTGCGCGGACGGCTCCGTTTGCGGAGCCAGACCGGTATCCCCGCCGTTTATTCCGCAGAAAACAGTATACCCGATAAAAATCAGCATCAGCGCCGCGGCAAATCCACCCACAAACCACAGATACCGTCTCTGGCCGCGGGGCGCTTTGGGCGGCTGCGGCGGGTCCGGCACCGGCGGCACCGGCGGCGCCGGGGGCATCCCTCCCGGAACCGCCGTCCACCTGGCCTCCGGCTGTCCTGTGGGCATTTCCGGGGCGGGGGGCACCGGCATGGCCGGCTCATTCTCCTGCGGAATCACCGGCTGTCCGGGCATTTCTTCCTGACCGGGCACAAAACTCTGTCTCTCCTCGCTCATTTTCTTCCCCTTCTTTCACACATTTTCTTCCGGGCCCTGGGGACCGGTTTTCTTTCCGGCCGCCCCTGAATCTCTCCGGTTTTTGGTCTTCTTTTCCGGGCGGCTTTTCCGCACCGGCTCCTTCAGCTTCGGGAGCGCATCACCCGCCGTATTTTTCCGGATATCCGGCAGATAGAACGAAAACTCGGTGTACTCGTCGGGCACACTGGCCGCTGTAATCTCTCCGCCGTGCTGCCGCACGATGGTCCGCACAATGTACAGCCCCAGGCCCATGCCGGTTTTATCCTTATTGCGGGAGCGGTCCGTTTTATAAAAACGGTCGAAGACCATCTGCACCTCATCCGGTGCGATTCCGGGCCCGCTGTTCCGGATGGACACCCGGGTGCGGTCCGTCTCCCGGCCGAGATGTACCGAGATAAAACCTTCATCCGGCGTGAATTTTACCGCATTTTCAATCAGGTTATACAGCACCTGATAAATCATATCCCGGTCCGCATCCACAAACAGGCTCTCTGCGTTTTCCAATCCCAGAATCTGCAGCTGCTTTTCCTCGATGCGCTTTTCAAACGAGAGCAATGCTTCCAGCAGGATCCCCGTCAGATCAAACCGAGTAATCCGCAGATGCAGCTCTCCGTTGTCAATTTTGGACAGGTTCAGCATGGTATGCACCAACCGGGACAGGCGCTTGGTCTCGCTGGAGACAATGGTCAGATACTTTTTCTCCTGCTCCGGGGGAATAGTCCCGTCCAGAATCCCGTCAATAAAACCGGAAATGGTGGTCATCGGCGTTTTCAGCTCATGGCTCACATTGGCGATAAAGCTGCGGTTGGCGCATTCGCTGTCCGCCAGCGAGGTCGCCATGGCATTGATTGCTACCGCCAGCTCGCTGATCTCATCCTCTCCGCTCTCATCCACGCGCACGGAAAAGTCCCCTTCGCCAAAGCTGTGGGCCGCATCCGCCATTTTCCGCAGCGGCTGCACCATACGGAAAGAAAAGCCCCATGCCGCAAAGAAGGCCAGGATAAACGCGGCAATCGCCGCCCACAGGAACATGCGCAGAATCTCCACGCGGTAGTTGTTCAGCGCCGCCATGGAGGCCGTGGCAAATACGGCAGCCACATTTTCCCCGCCCCGCTCTACTGCGCAGCCAACCACGATATAGTTTTCTCCGTATACCCCCGACAGGGTTCCGTTGCCGCGGTACCGCCCGTTTTTCAGCACACTGTTCATAATCCACGGGTCCACCGCAACCGGCTGGGTCAATCCGCTGCTCTCATAGGATCCCGCAATACAGGTGCCGTTTGCGTCAATCACAAAGATATCGGCCCCGATATTGGCAGCAAAAGTCTGCACCAGTTTCTGCAGGCTGGACTCCTTTTTCCATTCGTCCAGCACATCCTCCTGGGTCTCCATAAAGGCGGCGATGTTCTCCGCATTGGTCCGCAGCAGATCGCTCTTCTCGCTTTGCCAGAAAGAGGAGATAAACGCCAGCATCACGGTTCCCAGCAACAGAATGCTGACCATGACAATAGCCATGGACATGGACAGATATTTGCGGAACAGGGTCTTCCGGCGATGTACGCGGATTCTCTTTTTTTTCTTCATTCCTGCTTCACTTCAAACTTATAGCCCACGCCCCATACGGTTTTCAGGGCCCATTGATCCGACACGCCCTCCAGCTTTTCGCGCAGGCGCTTGACATGTACATCCACGGTGCGGCTGTCCCCGTAATAATCAAAGCCCCACACCTCGTCCAGCAGCTGGTCCCGGGTGAACACCCGGTTGGGGTTGCTGGCCAGATGATAGATCAGCTCCATCTCCTTGGGCGGCGTATCCACCTGCTTGCCGTTCACGCGCAGCTCGTAATTGGTCAGGTTGATCGACAGCTTATCGTATTCCACCTTTTTCACTTCGCTGTCGTTATGCCCGCCGGTACGGCGCAGCACCGCTTTGATACGGGCGATCACCTCTTTGGTCTCGAAAGGCTTGACCACATAGTCATCCGCCCCCAGTTCCAGGCCCAGCACCTTATCGAACACCTCGCCCTTGGCGGTCAGCATGATGATCGGGCACTGGGAATGCTTGCGGATTTCACGGCACACCTGCCAGCCGTCCAGCTCGGGCAGCATGATATCCAGCAGGATCAGGTCCGGTGAAAAGCTCTCGAACAGCTCCAGCGCCCGCCGTCCGTCATAGGCCAGCTCGACGGCAAAATCCTCTTTTTCAATATAAAGCCGCAACAGTTCGCAGATGTTCTTGTCGTCATCCACGACCAGTATTTTTCCATTTGGCACCGTAATATCCTCCTCATCTTTTTATCCTCTGTATTTTCCCTATTATTATACGGCAAAGCGGCGGCAAAGTCATGAATATTTTATGACCCTCCGCTGTTTTTTCTGTGAAAGGGCACGGCGCATTTTTTGAAATCCCACAAAAAAGAGAACAAAAATATATTTTCAGCCGCCAACACACCCGGCCTTATACGGCGGATAACGGAAAGACCCGGGAGAACCTCCCAGGTCTTTCCTCCGAAATAGGATACCGGGACTGCGGCTGCCCGGTGCCGGATCTCCCGGAGCCCAGCCGGCCCGGGGAGATGTTCCGGATCAAACGGCTTTCGGGTACAAAAAGCGTGACAGCGGTTATTCCATCCGGTCTCTTTTCTGCAGAAAAGAGACAATATCCCGTGCCATCACCCGGTCGGCCGTCGTCATATCCGATTCCATCCAGAGGGCCCCGGCCGGATCCCCGCAGTACCCTTTCGGGATCAGGGGCCGGTCCTCTTTTTCGCCCTGCGCCCATTTTCCGATCTGTTCATCGTGCAGGCAGGTGGGAAGCAGCCCCTCCATTTTTTCGCGCCGCACCTTTTCGGGGTATTTCTCGATCATCCCGGCGGTCTCGTAAGCACCGGCGTGGACATCGAAGGAATCCCGGGGCGGGCGCTGGCTGCGGAACATCTTCTCCCCGGGGTACGGCGGCATCAAAAGCAGGTACGGCTCTTCTCCCGTAAAGCCCGTCCACTCCAGATCGTCCTCATAAACCGGCCACCAGGGGTGAATTTCCAGCGTCTCCAGGGCCCGCTCCATGGCCATCACCATGCCCCGGCGGTGCAGCTGATCCCCGTGGCAGTTAAACAGTACCACATCCCGGAATCCAAAGCGCGACAGGCTCTCCAAAATCTCATACACACATTCGGCAATGGTCTCCGCACGGCTGGTAAACGTGCCGGGGAACTGCCGGGTCAGCGCCTGCGCCCCACCCCAGAAAAAGGGCGGCGCAATCACGCTCTTTCTGCCCATGTGCTCCAGCTCCTGCCGCACATCCTCCGCCTGGGCCATGGCAAGATCGAGATCCGTCGAAAGCGGCAGATGCGGACCGTGTTCCTCGATAATCCCCACGGCCATCAGTACCAGCGCGTTCTCCTTTACCAGCCGGTCCACCTCTTCCCAGGTCATATCCATCATGGTGGGAATGTTTTTCATGCGTTTTCTCCTCCTTTTTCGGGCGCCTTCCGTCAGCCCGGGGGCGCCGGTCGTTCCTTTTCCGTATAAGCAGTATAAGGGAGATTCCTCTTCTTTGTCAATGAAAAAGCCCCCGTCTCTCCCTTTTCCGGAGAGCGGGGGCCGTCTTTTAAAAATTTACTTTTTCAGCTGCTCGCGCAGGTTGGCAAAATACTCGTCAATCTGGGGCATGGTTTCCAGCGGCGAGATCTTCTGGGGGCAGGCTTTCTCGCACCGGCGGCACTTCTTGCAGGCGTCGGCTTTCACTTCCAGCGCCTCATAAGCGGCCAGCGCATCCTCGCGGGAGCGGTTGACCGTCTGATTATACACTTCGTACATACCGGGGATATCCAGTCCGAAGGGACACGGCATGCAGTAGGCACAGCCCGTACACGGCACCAGGGCGCGGGTCTGATAGACCTCGCGGGCCTGCATCAGCATATCCAGATCCTTCTGCGACAGCATACCGACGGACGAACGGCTGGCATACAGCATGTTGTCCTTCACCATCTGCTCGCTGCCCATGCCGCTGAGGATCACCGAGACCTCCGGCCGGTTCCACAAAAAGTCCAGGGCCCATTCCACCGGCGTCTTCGAGGGATCCAGCTTCTCCCTGACCTGGGGAGAGAGGTTGGCCAGCTTGCCGCCCAGCAGCGGTTCCATGATTACCACGCCCAGTCCCTTCGAGGCGGCGTATTCCAGCCCCTTTAAGGTGGCCTGATTTTCGATGTCGATGTAGTTCATCTGGATCTGGCAGAACTCCCACCCGTCAAAGCTGTCCAGAATCATTTTAAAGGTATCAAAGTCATCGTGGAACGAGAAGCCGATGTGGCGGACCAGGCCGTCCTCTTTGGCTTTTTTCAGCTTTTCCAGCACATGGAAGGGAATCACCTTTTCCTCCCAGGTGCGGCGGTTCAGCGCGTGCAGCAGATAGAAGTCGATGTGGTCGGTCTGCAGGCGTGTGAGCTGCGTGTGGAGGAAATTGTCAAAATCCTCTTCCTTTTCAATATTATATTCCGGCTGCTTGGTGGCCAGATACACCTTCTCGCGGTATCCGTCCTGCAGGGCCTTGCCCACCAGCACCTCACTCTGCTGGTCGTGATAATAGTAGGCCGTGTCCACATAATTCAGGCCGTTGTCAATGGCGTCGCGGATAATGCGGATGGCTTCCTGCTCATCAATCGCCCCGTCCTCTTTCACCGGCAGGCGCATGCAGCCAAAGCCCAGTGCCGACAGCTCGATCCCCGTGTTTCCCATTTTGCGCATGTTCATAGCAAAGGTTCCTCCTTCTCATTCCCAAAAATACACAAACCGCTCTTTTCCAAAAGAGCCGCCGTCTTCCTGACGGCATCAGTTTGTAAACTATGTGTTTTTAGTATACGGCATTTCCTCCGCCCTGTCAATGCGCGGGGCGCCGCCGGCGGCCAAATTCCGCCCTTCTTTTTCCCTTCGTGCCTGCCTGCGGTAGACGGTGGGGGGAATGCCCATGTACTCCCGGAATACCCCCGCAAAATAGCTGACCGAGTTAAACCCGGTATCCAGCGCGATATCCAGCACCTTGCGGTCCGTATCCCGCAGCAGCTGGGCGGCGGCATCCATGCGCACCGTGTTGATATACTGCACCGGCGTTTTCATGGTGTACTGCTTGAACACCCGGCAGAAGTGCCCCTCGCACAGGCCGCACTGCTCGGACAGCTCCGCAAGAGAGAGCGGGCGGCGGTAGTTCTCCCCGATATAGGACAGCACGCTTTTCATCTGATCCGCGGTTCCGTTTTTCCGGCTGTGGTTTTCCGGCGTGCGGCTGCTCTTCTCCATCAGCAGGCCGAACAGCTGCAGCAGCGCCGCTTTGATAAACAGCGGATAGGCCGTACCCTCCCGCTTTTCCAGCAGGTCGTACAGCCGGTCAAACGCCATCATCGCCTGGGTCTCCTCCGGCAGGAACATCCGCGGCACCGATACTTCCCCACTGAGCAGCGGGCGCAGAAAATTCATCCGCACGCTGTCCCCCGCCGGGCTGCACATCATATCGGGATCGAACACAATGGCCCGGTAATCGCAGTCCTTGCCCGGCATGGGAGCGGCCGCGTGCAGCTCTTCACTGCTGAAAAACAGCAGGCTGCCCGGTGCGGCCCGGAAGAAGCTGCTGCCGGCCTGCACCTGCATCTCCCCGCGCACCACTTTAAAAAATTCCATCTCCCGGTGCCAGTGGCAGTCCAGCGCATGGAACCCGTCCTGCCGCAGCATTTCATAGTGTTCGATCGGCAAAAACAGGTCGCCGCGGCGGCGGTTTTCCCGCAATTCCGTCTTTTGCATGAGAAGGCACCCCCTTTTCCCTTAAAAAATCAAAATATTGCAACTCTAAGTGAAATTAGCGGTAGATTTTCTGTTTCAAAGTCATTATTATGAAAGTATCATAGATCATTTGCGGAAAAAGTGCAAGAGGGGCAGTTTGAGCCCTTTCCCCCGTTTTCCGCCCGGAATTTAAAAAGGAGTGAGTGTATTGAAATTCACCAATGGTTTCTGGCTCAAGCGTCCCGGTGTCGAGCTGTTCAATGCCACCGATATCCGTGAGATGCAGGCCGAAAAGGACAAGGTCACCCTGTTTATCTCCCCGTGGCAGGTCACCAACCGCGGCCGCTCGATGGACGGCCCGCTGCTGACGGTGGAATTCACTGCCCCGCAGCCGGACATTCTGGCGGTTCATGTGTGGCATTTCATGGGCTCGGCCCGCAAGGAGCCGGCGTTCGATCTGGATGACCGCAAGTGCCCGCTGACCGCTGTGGACGAGAACGGCGAGATCACCATCAGCAACGGCAATATGACCGCCAAGATGACCAAATTCCCGTTTGATCTGCGCTTCTACTACAAGGGCCGCCTGCTGACCAGCCTGGGCGACCGCCAGCTGGGCTATGCCAGAACGACTCAGGGTAACTTCATCCGCGTGCAGCTGGATATGGGCGTGGGCGAGAAGGTCTACGGCCTGGGCGAGCGCTTCTCCCCGTTTGTGAAGAACGGGCAGGTCGTGGATATCTGGAACGAGGACGGCGGCACGGCTTCGGAAATCAGCTACAAGAACATCCCCTTCTACATCACCAACAAGGGCTACGGCGTATTCGTCAACTCCACGGACAAGGTCTCCTATGAAGTGTGCAGCGAGGCCATCTCCCGTACGCAGTTCAGCGTTCCCGGCGAACATGCCCAGTTCATGATCATCGGCGGCGACGAGCCCAAGGACGTGCTGGTGCATTACACCGACCTGACCGGCAAGCCCGCCCTGCCCCCGTCCTGGACGTTCGGCCTGTGGCTGACCACCTCCTTCACCACCAACTACGACGAGAACACCGTGAACAGCTTTGTGGACGGCATGCGCGAGCGCCACATCCCGCTGCACGTTTTCCATTTCGACTGCTACTGGATGAAGGCCTATGAGTGGTGCAACTTCACCTGGGACAACGAGATGTTCAGCGATGTGGACGGTATGCTCCGCCGCCTGAAGACGGACAAGAACCTGCACCTGTGCGCCTGGATCAACCCCTATATCGGCCAGAAATCCCCCCTGTTCAAAGAGGGCATGGAGCATGGCTATCTGCTCAAGCGCCCCAACGGCGACGTGTGGCAGTGGGACCTGTGGCAGCCCGGCCAGGGGATCGTGGACTTCACCAATCCCGAGGCCTGCAAGTGGTACCAGGGCTATCTGAGAAAGCTGCTGGATGCGGGCATTGACTGCTTCAAGACCGACTTCGGCGAGCGCATTCCCACCGATGTGGTTTACTATGACGGCAGCGACCCGAC
>JBJEQH010000085.1:0-3210 GCA_051881655.1 Candidatus Heritagella sp.
CTCCTGTACCCATGAATCACTGAAATTCTCGTGTACAAACTGCAAAATCTTTTTCCGGTCCCCTGCAAACGCGCGTTTAATCCGCACGCCGGGCGCCGGCGGAACCTCCCTGGGAAGCCCCATCAGATTGACGATCATATCGCCGCTGTAATCCGTCATATCCCTTTCCTCCTTTTTCGCTTTTCTTCTCTATCCTATCACAGGGAATGTCTCTGCGCAAGAATGAAGGCAAAAAGATTCCCCCGCCCTGCAGCAGAGCGGGGGTACTGTGTGTTATTCCCCGGCCGGGGAACCGGTGTCCGTCCCGGATTTCTCCGCTTCCTCCAGCAGCTGAGAGAGATCCAGCATCATGGTGCTGTCGTCTCCGGATACTACGGTGGGAAGGTGGCCGTCCCATTTCTCGATCCAGTCATTCAGAAGCGTCATGGAGGTGATCTCCTGATTTTTCAGGCGATAGCTCTCGGCTTCGGCCCGCGCTTCTTCGATTTTCTGTTCGGCTTCAATCTTCACCCTCTGCAGATCCTGTTCCGCCTTCAGGGCATTCTGCTGGGCAGTCTGCTTGGCCTCGATCGCCGCATTGAATTCCTCGGAAAAGCTGAAATCGGTAATGTTGAACACCTCTACGTACAGGCCGTACGGACGGATCTTCTCATCAATGGCCTCTTTGATCTCGTCGCTGACCGTCTGGCGCATGGTAATCAGCTGTTCCGCCGAATAACGGGCCGTTACGGCCTTAATGCACTCCGGTACGGCCGGCATCATCAGGGTGGACTCCACCGACAGGCCAAAGTTGCGGTATACCGAAGCGCTGCTGTCCGGGGAAATCCGGTAGTTGACCGATACCGTACCCGTTACGGTCTGCAGATCTTTCGAGGCCGCGGTAAAGCTGGTCTCGACCACATTGACGCGGTTATCAATGGTGGTCACGGTCTCAACAAAGGGGATTTTCATATGAAGCCCCTCGGGCAAAATGGTCTCCTGTACCGCCCCAAAGCGGGAAACCACTCCCGTGTGACCCGCCGGAACAATGGTAAAGGAAGAAAACCCGGTGATCAGTACGGCCAGCACGGCCAGAGCGATCAGAAAGGTGCGCGGTCGCAGATACTTTTTCATTATGTAACTCCTTCTTTTTTCATGAGGATGCTTTTTTCGGGATTCTGTTCCCGAAAACAGGATCCTCGTTCCTCTGTTTACAGGAAGAAGTATACCAGAAATCCCTGATTTTCGTCAAAGTCCGCCCCGCCCGGTTTTTCTTCAAAAGTGGGCAAAAAAGCACGAATTTTTCATCCTTCTCCCCCGGTTTTATCCCCGCGGGCCCGGGGTCCTCCGGAATCCTCCAATCAAAATTTCCCCCGAAAGCCGCAAAAAGGGCCCCGGAGCGCTGCTCCGGGGCCCTTTTCAAAAATTTCTTATTCGTCTTTTACCAGCAGATCCGTAAAGCAGAACTTTGTGCAGTCCACCAGTCCGCGGTCCGTCAGGCGCAGCTCCGGCAGGCAGGCCAGGGCGATCAGCGCCATGGTCATAAAGGGAGAGGGCATGGTGCAGCCGATTTCCTCCCACGCTTTTTCCAGGACCTCCACCTTTTCGCTCATCACATCCACGGGAAGATCGCTCATCAATCCGGCGATGGGCAGCGGCACACAGCCCAGCACCTTTCCATCCGCCACGGCCACCATTCCGCCGCCGCACTGAATCAGCGTATTGGCGGCCAGGGCCATATCCTCATCATTCACGCCGAGAACCAACAGATTGTGGGCATCGTGGGCAACGGTCGAGGCCATGGCCCCCTTTTTGATGCCGAAGCCCTTGACAAAGCCATAGCCCACCTTTCCGGTCTCGTGGTGGCGCTCGAACACCGCCGTTTTCAGCACGTCCTGCTCCACATCCGACTGCAGCAGTCCATTCGTCACTTTCAGCGTGACATGCCGGTCATACGAGCCCACACGGGCGGGGATAACCTCGATGGCGTGTACCGTCGCCGTATCCCCCTCGGCGGGAATGGCAAAGGAGGCGGGGGTAACCGCATCGCGGATGTGCATGGTATGGGTCGCCCAATCCGGATAGGTGTACGGGGCCATCTCCTGGAGCATACGCCCGTTTTCCGCCACCACATCGCCGTCAATCAGTACCCGGCTGATATCGATTTTCGTCAGATCCGAGAAGAAAACGATATCCGCGCACTTGCCCGGGGCAATCGAACCGAAATCGTGATCCATCTGGAAGCACTGGGCGCAGTTAATCGTCACCATCTGGATAGCCGTGATAGGATCAATGCCCTCCTCTACCGCGCGGCGCACAATGTGATCCAGGTGTCCCTGAGAAACCAGTGTGTGCGGGTGGGTGTCATCGGAAATCAGCACGGCAAAGCGGCTGTCCACCTCATGCCGGGTGATGCTCTTGGCCACCTCGTGCAGGTCATGCCAGGCCGAGCCCTCGCGCAGCATGGCGTACATACCCAGCCGCATTTTGGCCAGGGCATCCTCTTCGCGGGTGGATTCATGGCAGCAGCGCACCCCGCTGGCAATGTAGGCATTCAGCCCCATTCCGGTCTCCGGCATGGAGTAATGGCCCGTTACAATTTTGCCGGCTTTCAGCGTCTCGCCGTTAATGCCATGGGCGTGTTCGGTCGAGCCGAGAATCCCGGGGAAGTTCATCATCTCACCCAGGCCCACAGTGCAGTCCCATTTCATCGTCTCGGCCACTTCCTGGGGTCCAATGAAGGAGCCCGTGTCCTCAAAGCCGGGTACGGCCGGCACGCAGCTGGGGGTGGTCAGCATGGCTTTCAGCGGAGTGCGCTCGGCGTCCTCCATCATGCACTGCACACCCTTTAGCCCCAGCACATTGCAGATCTCATGGGGATCCATATAGATTCCCACCGTTCCGTGGGGAACCACCGCCCGGGCATACTCGCCCACTCCCAGCATGGAGGACTCCACATGGATATGGCCGTCCAGGAAACCGGGGGCGATATACTGGCCCGCGGCATCAATTACCCGGGTCCCCTCCCCGATGCAGTGGGCGGCATCCCCCACCAGCGCAATGCGCCCGGCGGCAATGGCCACCTGCATATTGTCCTGAATTTCGTGGGTACACACATTGACCAGCTTGGCATTTTTGATCACAATTTCGGCCGGTTTGCGCCCCATCGCCACATCGCACAGGGTGCGGCTGACCTCCCACAGAGGGGATTTGCAGTAAGAATTGATCATG
>JBJEQH010000086.1:0-3171 GCA_051881655.1 Candidatus Heritagella sp.
AATGGGGGCCCTGCCCCTCCAACGCGGCACCAATCCGTCCCATTACGTCGGCGGCGACGGACCGCTGTGGGTTGATTTCTCCCCGTGCGGCCAGCATGGCTCCGCTTTTCAGGTTAAACAGCTTCAATGCCAACGTAGTGGTGCCGATATCCACAGCGGCGCCCCATTGTCCCTCCATGGGATTTTCCGCGTATACGGCAGCGCCGGAGATTTCCACCCGGTCGGCACCGGATTCCGGCAGCCATACCCGGGCATCCCCCAAAAGCATGATCTGGCAGGCCAACCGGTGTCCGGCCCTGCGTTCGGCTTCATTGGGAGGGGAAATCTCTCCCGTGATTTCCACAGCGCATTTTCCGCAGATGCCCCGGCCTGCACAGGGATGATCCAGGGGAATGCCGGCTTCGGCGAGAACTTCCCGCAGCAGGGGCGTCTTCTGAAAGTTAAGTTCCCGGGTATGGCCGTTCTGCCATAGAGTCAGGGTGCTCATACATTTCCTCCGAAAACAGAATCATACCAAAATAGGTTACTGTATTCTCCCCATTGCAGTATTTCAGATCCGTGTTTTTTACGGTGTTATATACATCGATTCCATATCCCTCCAAAGAGGACAGGGCTTTTTCGGGAAAACGGCAGGGGAGTTGATCGCGTTTCGCACAGCGGCTGCACAGATGGCAGCCTCCGCAGCTGAGATGCAGAAAAGAAGCCGGCAGCAGCGGACGAACAGCCGCCTGAATCCGCTGGCTGATCTGGGCATGACGGGACCCGGCGGCAAACATGCCCTCGATATCATAGCTGTCCTCCAGGGGAGCAATCGTTTGATACACCAGCGCTTTTGCGTAGTGGCGGACCTTGTCCATCAAAAGAGTGATATCGCCAATGTCCGGCGGACACATCCAGCACTGGCCATAACCGCCGCATTGATTGGATTCGCAGATTTTTCGAAATTCTGAGGAAAGAACAATCTGTGATCCGTCGATAACCGCAGCTTTATGCGCGCCGCCGGATAATACGGCGTCCATAAGCACGGAATCCTCCATGATATCTCCTCCTCGCGTTTTGGTTTTCGGCGGAGGACCGGCACAGCGGCCGAATCCGTCCCTGCCGTATTCGAACGGTTCTGCGTGAGAAAATCTTCTTATGCGCAGAATTCAACGGCTTTGTCTGCTGCACTGGCGGCATCGGACGTGTAAGCGTCGGCACCGATCTGATCACAGAAGGCCTGGGTCACAGGGGCCCCGCCCACCATGATTTTTACCTTGTCGCGGATACCGGCTTCCTGCGCCGCTTTGACAACTTCGCCCATTGCTCCCATTGTGGTGGTCAGTAGAGCGGAGCAGCAAATAATACGGCAGTTCTGTTCAACCGCCGTTTTTACAAAGGTTTCCGGTGCTACGTCGGTGCCAAGATCGATGACTTCAAGGCCCTTGCCCTCCATCATCATCTTTACCAGATTCTTTCCGATGTCGTGCAGGTCTCCCTTGACCGTTCCGATACAGACTTTGCCGCTGGCCTGTACGCCTTCCTGTGCCAGCAGGGGTTTTAATAAACCCGCGCCCATATTCATGGCCCGGGCTGCCACCAGAACCTCGGGAACAAAGATCTCGTTATTCTTGAATTTCTCCCCGATAATGTTCATGCCGGACAGCAGTCCTTCCTCCAGAATCCGCTGAGCGGGAATTCCCTTATCGATCGCCTGCTGGACCAATCCTTTGACCATTTTGGCTTTTCCTGCCTGCAGGTTTTGAGAAATCTCCTGTAACAGTTCCATTTTTATTTCCTCCCGATTGTTTTTGATTGGTAACTGTAGTATAATGCCAACAAACCCAAGCGTATTGTCCTTTTATTTGATTTATGGTGTTTTTATGAGGTGCGAGTTATGGCGGCCAGAATCTTCTCTTTTGTACCGGAAAACCGGGTAGCCGATGTTCTGGAGAATCTTCAGGCGTTTACGGGTCTTGCCATTCAGCTGATTGACAGCAGCGGTAGCCTGCTGATGTCTTTTGGACAATCCACAGGATACTGTACGATTCTGAAGAAAAAGGTGTTTCAGAAAAATGAGTGCTTTCTGCTGCATATGAAGGCCGGACAGCGGGCCCAGGTGTTGGGGGAGTCCTATATTTTTTCCTGCCATGCCAATCTCAATCACATTGCGTTTCCGCTCATCAATCAGGAGGAGCTCTTGGGCAGCGTGATCATCGGACCGTTTCTCATGGATAAGCCGGACAGCACGCTGGTCAGTGATCTGGCGGAGCAGAGAAACCTGGGGCCGGTGATGTCGTTGGAACTGTACGATGAATTGGACAGTTTGGCGGTGTTCCCCCCGGCAAAAGTAAACCAGCTGAAAAAGCTGGTGGATCATCTGCTCTCTCCGCTGATGCCGGGAGAGAGGGCTCTTCTGCTGGAAACCCGGCAGAAGATGTCGCAGCAGGCGAAAATCAATGAGACCATACAGGTATATAAAGAAGAAAAACCGGATTCCTCGTTAACCTATTTATATGGAAAAGAAAAACAGCTGCTGCAAAAACTGCGCACGGGGACGATTCAGGAGGTAAAGGGGCTTCTCAATGATTTGATTGGGTATGTGCTGTTCAGCGAAGGTGGGCAGATGGACTCCGTGCGGATCCGCGCGATCGAGCTTACCACGCTGCTGTCCCGGGTAGCCATTGACGGTGGGGCCAAAACAGAGAGTGTGTTCCGGCTGAATACAGAGTTTCTTTCCCGTTTGTACCGGGAAAAGAAGCTGGAGAACTTGTGTATGCTGATGCAGGAAGTCCTGGAGAGTTTTATGA
Source organism: Candidatus Heritagella sp. (assembly GCA_051881655.1). Taxonomy (GTDB): domain Bacteria; phylum Bacillota; class Clostridia; order Oscillospirales; family Acutalibacteraceae; genus Heritagella. Next base: position 2,790 of record JBJEQH010000086.1, read on the forward strand.
ATGCGATGTTCTATGAAAAGGATAAGGGGAACCCATATATTCGCAGGGCGCTCCGCTTTATCGCTGATAATTACAGTGAACATCTGAGCCTTCCTCAGGTGGCCGAGTACGTTCACCTCAGTCCCAGTTACTTTTCCACGCTGTTCCGACAGGTAGTGGGTATGAGCTTTCGGGAATATCTGTGCCGCCTGCGGGTGGAAGAGAGCAAAAACCTTCTTCTCTCTCAAAAATATTCCCTGGCGGATATTGCGGTTGCCATGGGATTTCCGGACCAGAATTATTACAGCAAGGTGTTCAAGAAGATCGTTGGTGTCACACCGGGAAAATACCGGGGATAGGAAGAATAGACAAATTCCGTAAAAAAAGACAAAAAAGAAAAAGA
>JBJEQH010000087.1:0-14199 GCA_051881655.1 Candidatus Heritagella sp.
GGTCTTTCCCCGCAAACTCGATTTCCGTCATCGTGAGCAGCGGCGCCTGCCCGTTTTTCAGGCGCACCACCGCCGTCATCGCGTAATACGCCTGCTCGGTGGCAAGGCCGTCCGTCTGCCCGTAGGCGGTATGGGCAAAGCCGCCGTCGGTATAGAACGCCAAAAGCGCATCCAGCGCCGAATACTGCCCGCCGTAGCCGTCGCCCTTGATAAAGCGCTCATCCGTGTCGGGGTCAATCCCCAGGCTGCACAGCGCGGTGACCACCTGGGCACAGCTCTCGGCGTTGACCGTGCCGTCCCGGTCGGTAAAGCCGCCGTAGCCGCTCCATGTGGGGCTCTCGGGGCCCACCTGCATCGCCGACAGGAGCGAAACGCCCTTTTCCACCGCCGCCTGCACGGCTTTGTCCGTATCCCGGTACGGGGCAAGGGCCGTCAGCGCCATGGCGGTCACGTCCGCTTCGCTCCTGTCCCCGGACAGGGCCCAGCCGCCGTCGGCCAGCTGGCTGTCAAGAATGCTGTCGATCAGCGCCTTTTCAGCCGCCCCGTCCCCGTAGTCATGGCAGGAGAGGGCGATCAGCGCCCAGATGGGGCCGTTGATTCCCTGCTTCTGCACATAGGCAAGGTCGGTCAGCGGGCGGGTAAAGTCCTTTCCGTCCACATCCTGCGGGTCGATGCCAAGGGCCGTCAGGGTCAGCACCGCCCGGGCGTTCTCCGTGGATTTTGTGGCGCTCAGCTTTTCGCTGTCCGCCTCCTTCAGGGCGGCAAGGTACGCCTGGCCCCCGTTTTCGGGCAGCTTCCCGGCGCGGGCCAGCCCCAGCAGAACCCAGTCGCTCTTTTCCTCCTGCGAGAGCAGGGCGTCCCCCGTCTCCCGGAAGATCGTGTCAAAATTCTCCTGCCCCTGCTCCTGCAGGAAAAGCAGGGTCTCCTCGGCCGCTTCCAGCACCGCCAGCCGGTCCACATACTTTTTCTGGTTTTCGGTCAGCGCGTCGTACCGCTCCCGCACCTCTTCGATCACCGGGCCGCTGTGGGCGGTCACGGTGCCGATGCTCCCGATGCGGCGGTCCACCTGCTCGGCGGCCTGCAGATCGGCGGCCTCGTCGCCGTACAGGGCCGAGAGGGCGCTCTCGGCGTCCGTCAGCGTCTTTTTCTCCTCCGCGGTCAGATAGTCCTGCATCGGGCCCAAATTGTCGTACGCCTCGCGGGTCTCCTCAATCCGGCGGCGGCTCTCGGCGGTCACGGTGCCGATGCCCGCGATGCTCTGGCGCACATAGATAACCGCCGGGTCATCCGCCGAGCCCATCAGGCTGTAGTAATCATCGCAGTAATAGACCAGCACGTTCTCCCCGTCGCTCAGCTCGTACAGGCTCATGGAGACGCTGGGCCCCTGGCCGTTGACGGCGAACATCCATCCGCTGTACATGGCGTTGTCGTATTCCGCCAGCCCATCACAGGCCGACAGGTACTCGCCCCCGTAGTAGCTCGCGGTCCAGGTGGTGGAAAACCCGTTTTCCTCCGCCGCCTTCTCAATCAGGTCGTACACGGTCGAGCCCGCCGAAAGGGTATAGCTCTCATCCCACACCCAGTCCTGATACGCCGTGTGGGGCGTGTCCGTGCCGTGCTTTTCGTCGCCCCGCAGGGTGAAGGTCACGGTGATGTCCGTCTCCCCGGCCGATACCTGGGGGAACCCGGCGCTTGCCATGCTGCACACAATCGCACCGCACAGCAGCAGCGCCCCGGCTCTTTTTGTTTTTCTCATTTCGTCTCTGCCTCTTTTCCGTCGTCTGTTTTCTCATGTTCCTGCGCGAACGGCTGCTGTGCCCGGCGCGGATGGCTCTTTTTACGGGAGGGCGCTTCCTTCAGCCCCGCGGCCTCCAGCGCCCGGGGCCAGGGGCCCAGAATCTGCTTGATCCACCCGGCGTCCGCCCCGGAAAAGTCATGGCGCTTGGGGCACCGCCCCAGCTGCCGCTCCTTTTCCCGCAGAAAACGGATGGCCTGTTCCCTCTTTTCCTCCCGCTTCAGGTTTCATTCCCCCTTTTTGATTCGCCGGTTTTCCAATTTCCCGCTGGTATGAAGCAAAAACTCCCCCTGCTAAAAGCGCAGAGGGAGCACAACAGATTTTTACCCACAACCAAAACAGCCCGGCCGAAAAACCGGGCCCTGCCACCGCGGGCAAAGATCGGCTGCTCTCCTTCCTCGTCAAAGGCGCGTTACCGGGGATATACGGGGGCGATCTGGCTGATGCCGAAAGGGCAAACACAGTAATGACGGTTGTTCCGGATTCCCACCGGATTCTCCATTACCTGCTCCGCACGGGCGGAGAGAACCGCATATCCGTTTCGATTCTTTTGGCTCGATTATAGCAGGCCCTCTCTCCCCTGTCAAGCGCCTCTCACGGCTCCTGGGCGGCACTGTGGAACGCAAACCCCTCGCCGTGGACTTCATTGGCCTCCTGCACCACGATGAACGTGGCGGGGTCGGCCTCCTGCACCTCTTTGACAATGCGGAACATCTCTTTGACGCTGCTCGCCACCATCAGCATGTGCTTTTCCTCCCGGCGATAGGCCCCCTGGGCCTTTATAATGGTGGCCCCCCGCTCGCTGACCCGGTCGATCACCGCATACACAAGGTCCGGGTTCTCGGTGATAATCCACGCCACCTTCCCCGCGTTCAGGCCGTAGAACATCTTATCCACCATCACCGAGAGCAGATACGCGACGATCATCCCGTACACAACCCCGTCGAAATCCCGGTACAAAAGCCCGCCCGCCGTCACGATGGCCGCATCGGACAGCAGGGTGATGGTGCCCAGTTTCAGGTGGGGGCGCAGGGCCTTGGCCGCCATAATCAGAAAATCCGACCCGCCGGTGGAGGAATTGCGGGTGTAGATCATGGCGTACCCCGCGCCCCCGACCACCCCGGTCAGAATGGCCGCCAGCAGCCGCTCGCCCTCGTACTGGGGCAGCAGGGGCGAGACCACATCGAGGAAAAAGGTGGAGATCAGCATACACCGGAACGACCGCAGCAAAAACCGCCAGCCGATCAGCCGCAGGCACAGCAGGATCACCGGGATATTGAGCACCAGGGTCACCAGCCCGATGGGCGCGCCGGTAAACCGGTTGACGATCATGGCAATGCCCGAGAACCCCGTCATGGGGAACCCCGCGGGCAGCGCCAGGTTGTAAAGGGCCAGCCCGATCAGAAAGCTGCCCAGAATCTCAAACAGAATATCCACCCACACGCTTTTTCTCATCCACCGTTTCATCTCGAAAACCTCCTGTCCACAAAAAAAGGATGGGCGTATGATTGTGCTATCATACGCCCATCCGGCTCTTCTTTTTTATTCTATGCCTTTTCCCGCGGGTTTGTCAACCCCCGTTTTTCCGCTTCTTCTTTCTTTCACGAACCATCCCGTTTACCGGAAAACGCTCTTTCTGCTTTTCCTTAATTTAACGAACCATCCCGTTTTTGGAAAACGGGGTTTTTCTGCTTGTCCTCTGTTCAGCTATACATTCCATTTGCCGTCATATAATCATACAGCGCCTTGCCGTGCTCCTGCTCCTCCTTCTGGATGTGGTTCAGGGTCTGGCGGGCCGCCGGATCGCGGAACTCGAAGATGCAGGTGTTATAGAGGGAAGAGGTGTGCTTTTCCGTCGCCAGCAGGTCGTTGCACAAAAAGCCGTCCTGTTTTTTCTCGTCGCTCTCCCCCATGCCGTAGGCCGCCGTAAAGGACGTGGGCAGCCCGCTGCCGCCGTTCGCGCTGCTCATGGACGGCACCTTCCCGCTTTCCATCTGGGTCAGGGTCTGCAGATGGCCCTGCTCGGTCTTGGCAATCTGCTGCAGCAGCGTTTGCAGCTGCGGGTCGGCGGCCATCCGGGCGTACCGCGTGTATTTTTCCACGCAGATTTTCTCCTCGTTTTTCATGTCTTTCAGCAGGCTCTGTTCTTTCTGGTTGGTCTTCATCATTCATCACCTCACCGGCAGTATACCCCGGCCCGGCGCTTCTATCCGCCCTTTCCGCCGGTTTTCCCCTCCGTTTTTTGCGGAAAACGGCGAAAAAAGGCGGATCCCGTCTTGACTGGAAAGATTTTCCTTTTTATAATCATAGTATGATTATTTTTGGGGGGAATTTTCATGGAACAGGAGCCGTCCGTTGCCCAGCGGATCGGGGCAAGAATCCGTTTGATCCGGAAAAAGCGCGGCTATACCCAGCAGGAGGTCTGCCGCCGGATCCACATGAGCCCCAACAACTACTCCAAATTCGAGCGGGGGCTGATTTTCCCCCGGATCGACCACTTTGTCGCCATCCTCAATCTGCTGGAGTGCCCGGCGGACGAGGTGTTCTGCGACGTGCTGTACTACGGCTATCAGGTGCGGATTACCCAGCTCAGCCGCCGGATGGAGGGGCTGCCCGCCGTGGAGAAAGAGCGCATCCTCACCGTTGTGGACGCCCTTGTCACACAGGGGGCGCGGTTTTCATAGAAAATCCGCCTCCTTTCTTTGCAAAGCCTTATTCTTCTTCCCCCTTTTTTCCCGCGGTTTTCCGCGGGTTTTTTCTTTTCTTTCAAAAGTCATCGGTTTTCCGCAAAAAGCCGGCATTTCGCTCGATAAAAACCGGCTTTTTCCAAAAAAAGGCGCGGCCCCCCTTTTTTCCCGCTTTTTCGACACTCCTTCTGTGGTATATTCGCCATAAAGGGATGGGATCCATCATAAAAATCCGAAAAAGGACGTGAAAATCATGGAAATGACACCCCCTGTGGGCCGAACCTGCTGCTTTTCCTCCCAGTTTCTCCCGCCCGGGCACACGGTGGACCGCCGGGCCCTAAAAAGCCGGATCCGGCAGCTTCTGGCGGGATCGGCGCCGGTCACCCGGTTTCTGTGCGGCATGGAGAAAAACGGGGATCTGGACGCCGCCGAGATCCTCCTCCACTTAAAAGACACCGCGCCCTTCCCCCTGCGCCTCGAGTGCTTCCTCCCCTATGAGGAGCAGGCCGCCCACTGGGACGAGCCCACCCGCGAGCGCTACTTTTCCATTCTCGCCCGGTGTGACGAGGTACATCTTTTAGAGACCCGCTATACCCCCGGCTGCCGCCAGCGGCGGGACCGGTTCATGACCCGTCAGTCCGACCTGCTGCTGTTCCTCACGCCGGAAAACCGGCCCCCGATCACCGCCCCGGCGGGGAATCTCCTTTTGTTTGCCCCGGCGGGCTGAATTCTTTCCGTCTTTCTCTTGACAAATCGCGTTCTTTTTCGCTATAATGCTCTTATAAAAGGGAGTAGCTTGCGGCCCCGGCGGCCGTTGCAAACTGCGTCATTCCGGTGCCCCGCGGGGCGCCCGCACTTGTATGAAAAAGCGAGACTTTTACACCGAAACACCGGGTGTAAAAGTCTCTTTTTCTTTATTCCCGCATGGTTTTCCGGTTTTTCCGCCATACTGGAGGGCAGGCTGTTCCCACCCGTTTTCCCCATTTTGGTTAAGGAGGTCATTTTTTTGGAAGTTCTCTACGAAACCCTTCTGCAGCTGCAGTGGCAGCAGGTGGTCATGTGGATCATCGGCGGCGTGCTGATCTATCTGGCCATCAAAAAGAACATGGAGCCCTCGCTCCTGCTTCCCATCGGCTTTGGCGCCATTCTGGTCAACCTGCCCCTGTCCGGCGCGGTGGATCAGATCTATAACGGCGAGGTGGAGCCCGGCATTATCGACGTGTTATTCAACGCCGGCATCGCCAACGAGCTCTTCCCCCTGATTCTGTTCGTGGGCATCGGCGCCATGATCGACTTTACTCCCCTGCTCTCGAACCCGAAGCTGATGATCTTCGGCGCGGCCGCCCAGTTCGGCATCTTCTTCACCCTGTGCATGGCAACACTTCTGGGCTTTGCCCTGCCGGATGCCGCCTCCATCGCCATTATCGGCGCGGCGGACGGCCCCACCTCGATCTTTGTGGCCAATTACTTCAGTACCCAGTTCATCGGGGCCGTGGTCGTGGTCGCCTATTCCTACATGGCGCTGGTGCCCATTGTGCAGCCCCCGGTCATCCGCCTGCTGACCACGAAGAAAGAGCGCCGCATCCGCATGGAATACGCGGCAAAGCCGGTCTCGAAAACCACCAAGATCCTGTTCCCCATTCTGATCACAATCATCGCCGGGCTGGTCTCGCCGCGCAGCGTGTCGCTGGTGGGCTTTCTGATGTTCGGCAATCTGATCCGGGAGTGCGGCGTGCTGGACAGCCTGTCCGAGACCGCCCAGAAGGTGCTGGCCAACCTGGTCACCCTGTTCCTGGGCATCACCGTCGCCACCAAAATGCAGGCCGATGCCTTCCTGACCGTGGAGACCCTGATGATCCTCGGGCTGGGGCTGATCGCCTTCATCTTCGATACGGCGGGCGGCGTGCTGATCGCCAAGTTCTTTAACCTGTTCCTGAAAAAGAAAATCAACCCCATGATCGGCGCGGCCGGCATCTCGGCGTTCCCCATGTCGGCCCGGGTGGTCAACAAAATGGGCCTGCAGGAGGACAACCAGAACTTCCTGCTGATGCACGCGGTGGGCGTGAACGTCTCGGGCCAGATCGCCTCGGTCATTGCCGGCGGCCTGATCCTGAGCCTGTTCGGCTGATACAACCAGGAGGAATGTTCCAATGAAATTTGATGTAAATGCGTTTCTCGCCATTCTGCCCCAGGCACTGCTGGGCTGGGCCGGGGTGTTCCTTGTCACGTTTGTGATTATTCTGGTCATCTGGGTGTTAAACCGGGTGACCGGCCGCAAAAAGGAAGACGAGTCCGAAAAATAAGGCCCCCCGTTTTCCTGCCCGCCGGGGGCGATTCCCATTTGTAGAAAGGAGCGATTGTTATCCAAACCGTAAAAATCGGCATGATCCAAAACCGGGTGGACTTTGACCGGTGGGAGGAAAATATGGATGCCGCCGCCGGGCTGGTGAAAGAGGCCGCCGCAAACGGCGCGCAGATCTGCGTGCTGCCGGAGTGCGGCGACCTGGGCTGGGGCAACGGGAACGCCGAAACGCTGGCCCAGCCCATCCCGGGGCCGGTTTCCCACCGCCTTTCCCGCATGGCGCAGGAAAACCGGGTGATGCTGGCCGCCGGGCTGACGGAGCGGGAAGGCGATGCCCTTTACAACACGGCCCTGCTCTTTTCCGATACCGGCGACCTTCTGCTAAAGCACCGCAAAATCAACATCCTCACCGGTGTGGAGGGCCTGTACACCCCCGGCACCTCCCTCTCCTGTGTGGATACGCCGCTGGGGCGCATCGGCCTGCTGATCTGCGCCGACAACCTCACCCCCAGCCTGTGCCTGGGGCACGCGCTGGGGCGCATGGGCGTCCAGCTGCTGCTCTCCCCCAGCGCCTGGGCCGTCCCGCCCGAAAAATTGACGGCCCCCTACGGGCAGGAGTGGCGCACCCCGTATCACGAGCTGTCGTCGCTGTACGGCATGGCCGTGGTGGGCGTGAGCAATGTGGGCCGCATTCCCACCGGCCCCTGGGCCGGGTGGAGCGCCATCGGGCACTCCATCGCCTATGACAGCGACGGGGCCCTGCTGTGCGAGCTGCCCCACGGGGAGCAGGCGGTGTGCGCGCCGGTCATTTCGGTCACCCTGCGCACCCCCGCCCTGCGGGGGACCGACCTGTCGGAGGCGGTTGACCGCCGCCGCACCCTGTAAGCTGCCCCCGCGCAGAATCCCCTGTATAAGAAGAGAGCACCTGGTGCATACTGACCAGTGCATACTGATCCGTACATACGGATCGGTACCGGGTGCTTTTTGATTCGGAAAGGGGATGTTTTTATGAACCGGGTAAACCGCGACCAGCGGGTGGTCGCCATTATCGGCGCGGGCATGGTGGGGATGAGCTGCGCCTATGCCCTGTTAAACCAGGGGATCTGCAACCGCATTCTTCTCATCGACGTGGACGAGCAGCGGGCCATGGGGGAGGCCATGGATTTAAACCACGGCCTGCCCTTTGCGCCGCGGCGGATCCAGATTGAAAACGGCAGCTACCGCGATTTGCAGCAGGCGGATATCGCCGTTCTGTGCGCCGGCGTCAACCAGAAGCCGGGGGAATCCCGCCTGTCCCTGCTGCAGCGCAACACGGTCATCGCCCGCCAGGTCACCCGTCAGGCCGTGGACGCCGGGTTCGCCGGGCTGTTTCTGGTGGCCAGCAATCCGGTGGACATTATGACCTGGGTGGTTCTCAACGAGAGCGGCTTTCCCCCCTCCCGGGTGTTCGGCAGCGGCACCACGCTGGATTCCGCCCGGCTGCGCTACCTGCTGGGGGAGTATTTCTCCGTGGATCCGCGCAACGTCCACGCCTATGTCATCGGGGAGCACGGCGACAGCGAATTTGTCCCCTGGTCCCAGGCGCTGCTGGCCACCCGCCCCATCCTCTCCCTGTGTGAGGAGCGGGGGGAATCCTGCCGCACGGCGCTCAACCGCATCCGCGAGCAGGTGCGGGATTCGGCCCAGGTGATTATCCGGGCCAAACACAGCACGTACTACGGGGTGGGCATGGCCCTGTGCCGGATTATCCGGGCGGTCTTTGACGATGAGCACAGCGTTCTCACCCTCAGCACCCGCGCCGGCGGCGCCTACGGCCTGGGGGAGGACGACCTGCTGGGGCTGCCCTGCCTGATCGGCCGGGAGGGGATCGAGCGCCCCCTGCGGCTGAATCTGACCGGGGAGGAGATCGAACAGCTGAAAAAAAGCGCCGCCGCCCTGAACGACGCCCGCTCCTCCCTCTCCCTGTGAGGCGGGCGTTTTCCGGCCCGGAAAACGCCAATGGCACTTCCCCTTTTTTCGGGGGAAGTGCCATTTTTCTTCTGCAGAAAAAAGCAGCGGGGCCCCATCGGTGGGATGGGCCCCGCTGCGGGCTGTGTTTCCTTTTACCGGTCCTTTTCCACCTGGGTCAGGATTTTCACCAGGGCGCGGGTGCTTCTCCCCTCGCTGACGGCGGCGACCTCGTCCCCTTCCTGCAAAACGGTAAAGCCGTTGGGGATCATCAGCTGATCCCCCCGCACCACCGAGATAATCAGCGTCCCCTTGGGCCAGGTGATCTCCGCCAGCCGTTTGCCGTGCAGGGCGCTGCCCTTTGGCAGATCCACGGTGCTGATGGCGGCCCGCCCCTTATTCAGCGTGGCCAGCAGGTGCATCTGGCTCAGATCCACCTCCTGCTCGATCAGCCGGGCGATGGTATCGGTGCTGCTCACCGGGATGTCCACCCCCAGCGCACGGAAGGTCTCCATATTGCGCGGGTCGTTCACCCGGGCGACCACCTTGCCCACCTGATAGCGCTGCTTGGCCAGCTGGGCGGCCACCAGATTGGCCTGATCCACGCCCGTCACGGCGATCAGGCAGTCGGCCTGCCGGATCCCGGCCTCCTCCAGCATGGCGATCTCGGTGCCGTCGCCGCACACCACCTCGGCCGCCAGCGTATCCGCCAGCTCCAGGCAGCGGCGCCGGTCGGGCTCGATCACCACCACCTCGTACTTCTGCTGCAAAAACCGCTCGGTCAGATGGCGGCCCACCCGGCCGCCGCCCACAATCACAATCCGCATGTTTTTTCTCTCCTTTTATCCGCGGCGCACCGTCAGCACCACGTCCCCCGGCTGCACCGGGCTGTTGGCCGTCTCGGGGTACAGGCGCAGCTGGCCGTTACCGTAATACAGGGCAAAGGGGTACTCGCCCGGCTCCATGGGCAGCTGGGAGAGGGGGATCCCCTTTTCCTCCTCCTCCACGGGGCGCACGCAGAATTTCACATCCTGCCCGCCGAAGCGCACCGTGCGGTCCCGCTCGCTCTCGGTCAAGGCGGCGTACATCGCATCGCACGCTAAATTCGTGTGGCAGATGCAGTTCAGCCCCAGGGAGGAGAACACCTCCTCCCGGTCGGGGTCGGCAATGCGGGCCACCACCCGCTCCACGTGGAAAAAGCCCCGGGCCATCTGGCTGACCGTGATGTTCAGGTTGTCGTCCCCCGTCACCACCGCAATGGCGTCGCAGCTGGCCGCGCCCGCGTTGCGCAGCACCGAGACATCCATGGGCGACCCGGGAACGGTGATCCCGTTAAAGTCCTCCCCCAGGCGGACAAACAGCTCCTCGTTCTCCTCCACAACCGCCACGTCGTGGCCCTTCTCGTCCAGCCTGCGGGCCAGGCTGGCGCCCAGCCGGCTGCATCCGATGACCAAAATATTCATACCGGTTTTCCTCCGCTCGTTCCTTCCTTTTGCCCCATTATACACCCCCTGTAAAAGAATTACAACCCGCTCTCTTTCCCCCCGGTTTTTCGTGCAACCCACCAAAAGCACGGCAAAGCCGTTGACACCGCCAAAAAAACAGAGTAGAATGAACCTGTCTTTTATCAAAATCCTCTGGTTTTGTCGGCTTTTTCGAAAGCCGGCTTTTTCGCAAACCGACGGCAAGCGGGAAGGCGGTTTTCCGCCCTCCGTTTTCAAAATAGAAAGCCCACGGGGGAGAGGACGGGCTTTTCCCCCTGTGTCCGATGGTCCGCCCAATGATGAAAAAGGAAGGTGTGTGTTCCCTTGGAAACGAGGAAGTCGCCCCGCGAGTGGGGGCTGGCAGCAATTCTCAAAGAACATCGTCACAACTGGCGCCAGATTTACCTGCTGGCCAAAACGGAGCTGAAAAAAACGTACAAGGGCGCCTTTCTGGGCGCCGGCTGGGCGGTGGTCAAGCCGCTTTTCACCCTGTTTATCTACTGGTTCGCCTTTGAATACGGCATCCGCCCCGGCTCCAGCGTGAACGGCTACCCCCGTTTTCTGTTCATGGTGCCGGCCTTTGCCGCCTGGTTCTTCATGAGCGACGCCATCCTGCTGGGCTCGCAGAGCATCCGGAAGAACAAGCAGTATGTGGTCAAAATGCGGTTCCCCGTGTCCAACATCATGTCCTTCACCCTGCTGTCCCGGCTGCTGGTGCACTTTATCCTCACGGGTGTGATGTATGTGTACCTCATCTGCACCGGGTACGGGTTTTCGGTGTACAACCTGCAGTTTTTCCTCTACTGCCCGCTGATGTTCCTGTTCTTCCTCGCGCTGTCCTGGGCGCTGGCCCCCATGGCCGCCTACAGCCGCGACTTTGAAAACCTGATTAAATCCATTATGACCGGCCTGTTCTGGCTGTCCGGCATTATGTACGACCCCTACAGCGTCTCGGTCACCTGGGTGCGCTACCTGATGCGTGTCAATCCCATCAACTATTTTGCCAACGCCTACCGCGAGACCTTCCTCTATCACGAGTGGTTCTGGCAGGACACTACCGGCCTACTGATTATCGCCGTGGAATTTGTGGCGGTGGTCCTGTACGGCTCGCATAAATACAACCAGCTGCGCAAAACGCTGCCGGATGTCCTGTGAGAAAGGGAGGGAAATGCGCGATGGCACAGCCGATCATCGAAATCCGCCATGTAACCAAAATTTACACGCTGTTTAAGAATAACAAAGAGCAGTTCCTCTCCATCTTCTACCGCTCGCCCAAGCTGAAAAAGCACCTGGCGCTGGACGACGTGACCTTCTCGGTGGAAAAGGGGGAATCGGTGGGCATTATCGGCAACAACGGCGCCGGCAAATCCACCATTCTCAAGACCATCACCGGGGTCACCTTTCCCACCAGCGGTCAGGTGGAGGTGCGCGGGCGCGTGGCCGCCCTGCTGGAGCTGACCGCCGGGTTCGAGCCGGAGATGACCGGCCGCGAGAACATCTACCTCAAGGGCTATATTCTCGGCCTGCGGGACGAGTATATCCACACCATCGAGAAAAAGGTGATCGAATTTGCCCAACTGGGCGATTATATCGACCAGCCGGTGCGCACCTACTCCAGCGGTATGAAAATGCGGCTGGGCTTTTCCATCAACATCAATACCGACCCCGAGATCCTGGTGGTGGACGAGGCGCTGAGCGTGGGCGACAACGCCTTTAAGAAAAAGTGCAAGGACGCCATCAAGGATCTGATCGCCAGGGGCACCACCGTTCTGTACGTCAGCCACAATGCCGACAGCGTGCAGGAGGTGTGCCGGCGGGCCATCTATCTGAAAAAGGGCAAGCTGGTGTTCGACGGCCCCGTGGAAGAGGCGCTGGAGCGGTACCGCGTGGACAACCCGCCCAAAACCGCCAAGGGGAAGAAGGCCCCCACCCCCGCCGAGCGGGTGGCCAATGCCCGCAAGGCGCTGGCCGAAAAGGACAAGGCCCTCCTAAAGGCCGCGGCGGAGAAGAAGGCCGCCGAGGAAGAGCTGGCCGCCGCCGAGCAGGCCGAGGCCCTGGCGCTAAAGGAGTCCGCTCCCGTCTGAATCCCCCCGAATCCTCCGTCCCCGGTCCATTTGGCCCGGGGATTTTCTTTGCCATTGCGGTGGTTATATGTTGACAAACCTTCTTTTATTACCTACAATAAAAAGCGCACTCCGACCGGATGGCGGGTGCGAAAGGGGCGCTTTGATATGCTGAAAATGCCGGACGGCCGCTCGGTCTACCGGGCCATGTTCTCCCTGGCGATTCCGATCTCGCTGCAGAACCTGATTACCTTCGCCGTCAATTTTGCCGATAACCTGATGGTGGGCACCCTGCGGGATACCGCCATTTCCGCCGTTTATATGGGCACCCAGGTACAGACCTTCCTTTCCATGATGATCAACGGCCTGTCCGCCGCCATGCTGATCCTCATCGCCCAGTACTGGGGCAAGCGGGATCTGGACAGCATCCGGCGCATCGCCTCCATCGCCATGCGCGCCGGGCTGACCATCGGCCTTTTGCTCACGGTGGCCTCGGTGGGGTTCGCCCGGCCCATTCTGCAGCTGCTCACCCCGGATCAGGCGGTGGTGCAGGCGGCCATCCCCTACCTTCAGATCACCGGCTTTTCCTGCCTGTTCTTTGCGGTGTCCCAGATCACCATCGCCATGATGCGCGGGGTGGAGAACGCCCGGGTGGGCATGTACATCTCGGCCTTTGCCCTGCTGGTCAACGTCACGCTGAACTACGTCTTCATCTTCGGCCTGGGCCCCATCCCCGCCATGGGCGTCAACGGCGCGGCCATCGCCACCCTGATCAGCCGGGTGTTCGAGGCGGCGGCCGCGGTGTGGTACATGCTGCGGTGCGAAAAGGTGCTGCGCTGGCGGTTCTCCTGCCTGTTTATGAAGTGCGGCGTGCTGGTGCGGGACTTCGTGCGCTACGGCGGGCCGGTCATGGCCGGGGACCTGGTGTGGAGCATCAACACCTTCTGCCAGAGCATGATTATCGGCCGCCTGATGAAAGAGGCCATCACCGCCGCCAGCATCATGAACCAGATGAACAACCTGGTCTTCATCTGGATCAGCGGCCTGTCCGCCGCGGTGGGCATTCTCACCGGGATTCTGGTGGGCGCCGGGGAGGCGGAGAAAATCCGCCCCTATGCGCGCCTGGTGCAGCTCACCTTCCTCACCGTGGGGGTGTTCAGCTGCGGGGTCATCCTGCTGCTGAAGGGGCCGTTCCTCTCGCTTTATAATATCACGCCCGCTTCCCAGGCGATCGCCGACCAGATGATGACCCTGCTGTCCGTCACGTTCATCGGCACCTGCTACCAGGCCTCCGGCCTGGCGGGGCTGGTCAAGGCGGGGGGCGACACCTCGTTTGTGTTTAAAAACGACACCATCTTCGTGTTCCTCGTCGTGCTGCCCTCCGGGTTTTTGGCCCTCACGCTGGGCGCGCCCGCGTGGGTGGTCATGGCCTGCCTGAAGTGCGACCAGATCTTAAAGTGCTTCGTCGCCGTCGTAAAGATCAACCGCTTTAACTGGATGAAAAACGTCACCCGGCAGCCGAAGGCGGCCTGACCCGTTTTGTAAAAAACATAAAAAAGGGCGCCCCCTCTCCCGGGAAAACCGGGGGAACGGGGCGCCCTTTTGCTGGTTTGTTTTTCTTACCAGGTGCGGGAATTGAGCTGACGGAACTGAGCCGCCGTTGCCACATGGGAGTTCAGGCCGCCGTCCACATTGACGATCTGGCCGGTTACGTAGCTGCTCTCATCGGAGCCCAGGTATACGCACATATGGCCGATATCCTCGGGGCAGCCATAGCGGTTCACTTCGATGTTGCTCAGGAAGATGTCCTTCAGCATCTGGGGCACATACGCCTCGTTCTCCGGGGTGACGATCAGGCCGGGACGCACGCAGTTGCAGCGGATGTTCTGCTTGCCGTACTGCAGGGCGGTGTACTTGGTCA
>JBJEQH010000088.1:0-3156 GCA_051881655.1 Candidatus Heritagella sp.
TCGCCTGATTTTCCACGATGTATTGCCCCAGCGCGACCGCCCGGGCCGACATGCTCTCCCTCTCGGAAAAGCCCGCTTCTCTTCCGGTGCGGCTGAATCCGCCCACCGTATGCTGCTTCACGACAACCCCTCCTTTTTTCGGTTCATCCTATCCTATGCACCAAAAGGAGAAAACTTGCCCAAATGCAAGGGGTTTTCATGGGTTTCCCGGGAGGAAAATTCCGTTTTCCAGCGGAGAGCCCCCCGCCGCAAGCTTCAGAAAGCGGTCTCTTTTTTAGGGATATGGGGCTTTGGGCGCGCAAAAGGGCCGGCACCACCGGATATCCGCGGTGATGCCGGCCCTTTTGAGTTGACCGGACAGTCCCTCACTGCCCGGCCGAACTTTTCACAAAACGTTGTGCTTTTCGCGCGCTGGGAATCCCGCTGTTACGGCTTGCACTGAATGCCGCACTGGCACGGCGCATCCCAGAGTTTCTTCTCCTCCTCGTCCACCCGGCACAGAGAAACGGATACCCCACCCAGTTCCTGTGTGGTCAGGCAGTTATCGCAGAAGCCATCGTAAACATGGATGTTTCTTCCTTCCAGATATTCGACCATATCCTTATAGAACAGCGAGAGCTCCATCGCCGTGGTCGAACCCAGTCCATTGATGAACAGCAAAACCTCGTCCCCTGCTTCATACGGAAGGTCCTCCACCAGTACCTTACCGATGATGGCCGCCAAATCTCTGGATTTCTGCATGGGAATCCGGTTGGCCCCACCGCCTTCCCCATGTACTCCCATTCCCAGCTCGATCTCCTCTTCCGGAAGGGCGATAATGTCCAGCCCGGTGATCGGATGGGTGCATTTCGTGAACGCCACGCTGTAGGTTCGTGTGGCATCCCGCACTTTTTCAAACAGTTCTACGGCTTCGTCGATATCGCCGCCGGCCTCCAAAAAGGCGCCCACGATCTTCGTATAAAACAGCATGCCCGCCATGCCCCGGCGTTCTTCTTCCATCCCCTTGGGCGCCGACGCCACGTCGTCATAGAACAGGACCTTATGGACATCCAGG
Source organism: Candidatus Heritagella sp. (assembly GCA_051881655.1). GTDB lineage: Bacteria > Bacillota > Clostridia > Oscillospirales > Acutalibacteraceae > Heritagella. Next base: position 1,055 of record JBJEQH010000088.1, read on the forward strand.
CCCTCGTCGATCGCGTCGGCATAAGCCAGATTGGCATTGAGCACATCGCCCGCATGATTCTGAACTGCCAGCAGAATCGGGCTTCCGTCGTCGATATACTTCAGCGCTTCCAGAATTTTGTCGCTGGAGGGAGCCGTAAAAACTTCGCCCACAATATTCATATCCAGCATACCGGGGCCCACCCAGCCGATAACGGCCGGTTCATGGCCTGCTCCATTGCCCAGAACAAACTTGACCTTGCCCTTCTCCTTTTTGTTCTTGCGAACGATCATATGCGAGCCCGGCACCAGTTCAATGATGTTTTTGTTTGCCATGGCGTATCCCTGCAGAGTTTCATTTACCAGCTCATCGGGATGATTAATCAGCTTTTTCATGACGAAAATCCATCCTTTCTCTAATATCCTGCATTTTATCGGTCGTTCCTGCCTGTAAGGCGGAATGCCGCAGATTACATCGCCTGCAAAAATTCCCCGATGGCTTTGATCATCAGCGCCATGGAGGAAGCGCCCGCATCGCGATGCCCCAGGGACTTTTCCTTTAAAAACCGCGCTCTTCCCTTTTTGGCGATCATATCCACCGTGGCCTGCGCCCCTTCCTCCGCCTGTTCGGCCGCCAAAACAAAGGCCGCTCCAAAATCCACACCGTTTTCACAGCTCTCCTTCAGGGAACGAACCGCCGGACTCAGGGCGTCGATCATCGTCTTCTGGCCTTCTTTCACATCGGCCACCAGCTTAATCTTCTTCAGGCCCTTCTCGAACATTTCTGCTGTCGTGTTTAAATCCAGAACCTCTTTCCCCTCGGTTTCTTTGGCAAAGGTCTTAAACAGGGTTCCGTAAATCGGGCCGATGGCACCTCCCATACTGGACATCAGGGCCTGCCCCATAGCGGCAAACTTCCCGGAAAGGGTCTCCTCCCCTTCCAGCAAAGCCGTTTTTGCACTCTGCCAGCCCCGCGTCATGGTGATACCGTGGTCGCCATCCCCCACAACGGAATCCAGTTCGCACAAATAGGCCTCCTTTTCGATCACCCGGTCCGCCACAAACGCAAACAGACGGGTAATCTCTTTGACCGATAACTCCATAATTTCTGTCATCCTTTCTTCTAAAACACTTATTCCCCCGGAATGGGTTCATCGATTCATTCCGCAAGAAGTTTTTTCGCCAATTTTTTCCCGGTAATCAACGTATTGTAATACTTTTTCCGCAGGCTTGCCCGTATCACTTCTTCCTTTTCCGGCTCGCCCGCTATACAAACGGTGGTCAGCGCCCGGCTGATCGTATCCATGGGTACCCCGTTGTACAGTCCGGATTTGCTCCACTGAACCGGCTCCCCGTTTTTGTCAATGAAGTACCCGGCAATATCTCCCACCGCATGCAGAGAGGCCAGTTCCTCCCGATCTTCCCGCGAGAGCATTCCCATCTGGAAAACCGTACTCTCCTGCCGCAGAGGGCTGGCCCCGATGATGTTCACCGCAGACCGGTCCGCCAGCTCGTAAACCTTACGGATCCCGCCGTCTTTCAACAGATCTCTTTTTGTATCCGGATTGGGGGAGAAAAAGGGCGCATTCAGAAAAACCGGAACACTGCCCAGCTTTTCACAGGCCGTGGTCACAATATGGGAGGGCGTCATGCGGTAATTGGTCTCGGAAAAAAAGCCCCCGGACAGCTGCACCACTTTCCCATCCGGAAACCGGGAAAACGGAAGCTGCTTGACAAATTCATAAATTCCTTTGCCCCACGATACCCCAAGGATCGTATCCTCCTGCAGCAGGGAATGCACAAACCGGGCCGTATATTGGGCGATCTTCATCCGGATTTGCGCCTCGTCCTCTTCGTCAACCACCACACACTCCCGCAGTTTATACCGCTCTTTCATTCTTTTTCCCAGATCAAAATCGATCTCCACCGGCATGGTAATGTGGAACTGAATCATATTATCGTCCATGGCTGTTTTCAAAAGCCGGGATACCTGAATCGGCGTCATATGGAAAAGGGACGCAATATCCTTCTGCTTAATGCGGTCCACATAGTAAAGCTTGGCAATTTCCGCCATCAGAAATTTGTCTTCCACAGGTATTCACCTCCGGTATCTATATTGATATT
>JBJEQH010000089.1:0-14092 GCA_051881655.1 Candidatus Heritagella sp.
GAACACCGCGGCATACACCATGCCCTCGGCCCCCAAAATTGCCTGCACCAGCGGAAAACCCATGAACCCGGTGTTGCTGTACACCATGGCAAACCGCAGCACACTGCGCTGGGACATGGGGGTACGCCGGTAAAACAGAAAGCTGATTCCGATGGCCAGCAGGTGGTACAGAAAGCCATATGCGGCGGCAAGCAGCAGCGTGCCCAGATTGACCGAATCATCCACGCTCATCAGGGCATTTACCGTCAGGCACGGGGAGACCACATACAAAAGAATTGTGGTAATCTGGGAAAGGCCGGTTTCGGTCAGGATTTTCTTTCGGGAGAGAAAATATCCGACGGCGATCATGATAAACAGCTCGACCACTTTTTCCCCCAGGGTGAGGATCGACGTCATCATTTTGTTTCATCCCCATCCTGTTCTTTTTTCGGCTGCTTGGCCTTCTGCTCCTCCTGGAATTTCCGGTTCTCCTCGCGGCTGTGCCGGATAAAGGTCGGGACCAGCAGTAGAAGGGCCACCACGGCGATCCCCCGCAGAATCCACCCCGGTACCCCGGTGAACAGATCCATCCCGGGAGTCAATTCATTGGCGAGCCACCAGGCCCCCAGAACGAGAAAAAAACCGCCTGCTGCATAAAACACACGGTTTTCTTTTCCCAGTTTTACGATCAGGATCAGCCCGCAAACGAACCACATCCCGGCGTATACATAATTCATGGTTTTCCATCCTTTCTATGCGGCAGCTTCTTCCACCCGGATGGATCACCCGGCCCCGTCAGGCACAAAAGGACTGCCGTTCCTTTTTCTGTACGGGCAGGGGGGTTACATTCCGGTGCGCACGGGCCGCCCGGCGCTGACGCAGAACCTTTTCCCGATGCAGCGCACACAGGCAGCTGAAAAAGGCCACCACCTGCGCGGTATGCTCAATCAATTGCAGATACCACGCGCCGTCCTGCATGATCAGGGACAAAAGAGCCAGCCCCACACAGACACACCAGGTCATCCGCCCTTCTCTCTCCCGGGGACGGTATTTCAGCAGCAGCACGGCCGAGCCGATCAGCAGCAGAACGCCAAAAATTGTATGCAGCATTGCATTTTCCCTCCTGCTTTTCTCCATAAATAGATCATACGTTCGATCTGTCCCTATCATATCACAGGCAATGGAAAAAAGCAAGAGAAAATCGAAAAAATGTTCGATTTTTTCCTTCCGGTTTTCGCCGTATTCCGATTTCTGTCTTATCATACCATCTCTTTTTTCAATTGGCAAGGGCTGCCTTCCATTCTCCGACGCAAAGAAAAACCGGTCCTTTCCCCTTTTCGCACTGCTGGGGGAAAGGACCGGTTTCCGGTTCTGGGTTTCTGCTTTTCCGTTATTCCTTACGAGAGGATATAAATGGTCATGGTGCGCACACCAAACTTGGCGCAGTCGCTGTAGGTATCCATATACAGGTCCGCCAGGATATAGTCGCTGTAAATGAATCCGCCCGTATCACCGGCCACGGCATAGCCATACACATAGCTGCCGTCCGGCGAGCAGATATACAGTTTCGTCCCGTACGGAATCTCCTTGGGATCAACCGCCACCACACCGTACTGCGGCTTCATGCCGGTCGAGGTATAGCCGTCGCCGGTATAGCTGGTACAGCGGCCGGTCAGGGCCTGCTTATAGCTCAGCTTATTTCCATTGTGATCGTATACCGTACCCCCTGCCGTAACGGTGGCGCAGCGGGTAATCTTCTTCTTTGTGCCCTTGCGCACAACCTGGTCCACGGGTTCCTTGGTTACTTCGTTGGAAATTTCGGTAGTTTCCACCACTTCGCCGTCGATCAGCTTTTCACGGGTGACGATGGTCCGCTCACCCTCCTGACCCTTTGTCTCGACCTTACTCTCGCCCAGATACATCGAGGAATCATTCTTGGTCACGATCTCATAATCAATGACCTCGGTGGTCGTGATATCGCGATAGGTCACACGCTGAATCTGAATTGCAAGACCTTCCTCCACCGCGGTATCCATTGGCAGCAGAACCAGATCCTCAGCCCCTACCGTAACACCGGCCTGGTTCAGTGCGGTCTGCACCGTTCCCTCGTTCACCACGGCCTCGCGGGTTTCGCCGTCCGCGGTAATGGATACGGTGTAGCGGCGCACGACACAAATCCGGTCGCCGTCTTTTACTTCGGCATCGGCGGCCCTGGTGCACAGATCATCCCCCGAAAGGGTGATATTCGCCATGGACAGCGCGTCGGCCACGGTATCCCCCTGATGGAGGTTCACCGTTTTCTCGCGGCCATCGGCCACCACCGTCGCGGTAATTCCGCGCAGGATGGTCACCGTCAGGTCGCTCTCATTCCAGACCGCCAGGTCATCTTTTTCGACTTCCGGCATACCTTCTGCGTGTACCGCCTGCTCAAGAACCGACTTGAGCGAGCAGTCCGTCACCTGGAAGGAATAGGTGTTCTCCCCATCCTTCACCTGAACGGTGACCGTCTGTGCCATAACCGTGAGAATCGAGATCACTCCGATTACTGCCATAATGCACAGGCACAGCACGCGATGCATGGTCGCATTCAATTTCCTTTTGGTTTCCTTCTGCATAAAAAGCTGCTCTCCTTAACAATAGTCTTCTTCTCTTCTCCGCCGCACCGGCGGGGAAAATCGGATTGGATTGGGTTGGATTTGCAGTGCTGTACCTGATTATATGCGGAGAAGTGACGTGTGTCAAATTATTTCGTCCAGTATTTTTGTGCAAAACGCTGGGTTTTGCATATTGTATCCCCCCAAAAAAATGGAAAACGGCGCGGCTTATCCGCTTTTTATTCTTTTTTGGAAAAAAGTTGCTGTGCAAAATGCCAGATTTCAAATAGTTACAAAGTGGTTACAAGGGTAACAAATTGCGTTTTTTGAATGTTTATTCTTTTCCGTAGGGCTATTCCCGCGATTTTTTCCCATATCTACGGCTTTCGACCAGTTTTTCCACAATTTTTCTACCAAAATAATGAATATTTATTCTCCTCGTTTTTTCAAAAATTTTGCGTAAACTTTGATTTCTCTTTTCTTTTTTCGCAAAACGGTACTGCTTTGGCCCCAATCCCCATGGCGCCGCGCGGAAATTCATGCTATACTGCTATATAGCGCGTCCCTCTCCGCCCCTCCTCTTTCTTATATATAATAGGAAGAGAATGCCCCACCGCTCGTTTACAAAGGAGGCCCCGTTTTTATGCCCGCCCTCAGTGTGATGATCAAGCCCGCCTCCGGTCAGTGCAACATGCGCTGCCGGTACTGCTTTTACGCCGACGAAACCCGGAACCGGGATACGCCCTCGTTCGGCATGATGACCGAAGAGACCCTGCGCCGGGTTCTCACCCAGGTTCTTTCCGCCGCCAGCGGCACCTGTACCCTGGCCTTTCAGGGGGGTGAACCCACCCTGGCGGGGCTTCCCTTTTTCCGCCGGGTGATCGAGCTGGAAAAGGAACTGAATGTCAACCACTGCCAGATCCGGCACGCCCTGCAGACCAACGGTCTGCTGCTGGACGACGAATGGGCGGATTTTCTGCATGAAAACCGGTTTCTGGTGGGGGTTTCGCTGGATGGAACCAAAGAGCTGCACGACAAAAACCGGGTGGATGCCGGGGGAAAGGGTACCTGGAACCGGGTGATGCACAGCCTCCAGCTTCTGAAAAAGCACGGGGTGGAATTCAACATTCTCACCGTGGTCACCGGAGATTTGTGCCGCTGCACGGGGAAAGTGTTGGGTTTTTACGCCCGCAACGGATTTTCCTACCGGCAGTTTATCCCGTGCCTGGATCCCATTGGGGAGGAACGGGGACAGCACCCCTGGTCCCTGACGCCGCCGCTGTATGCTCGGTATCTGAAGGACAGCTTTGACGGCTGGTACCGCGATCTGCTGGACGGGCACAAAACGTATCACCGGTATTTCGACAACCTGATGCTGATCATGGACGGCCAGTGGCCGGAGGCCTGCGGCATGGGCGGGGTGTGCGGCCGCCAGCTGGTGGTAGAGGCGGACGGCAGCGTGTACCCCTGCGATTTTTACATGCTGGACGAATACCGCCTCGGCAATTTTTCCACGGACAGTTTTGAAACGGTGGAAAAGAACCGCACGGCCCTGCAGTTTTTGGAGAAGAGCGCCATTCCCGATGATGAGTGCCGCTCCTGCCGGTGGAAAGCCCTGTGCCGCGGCGGCTGCCGGCGTGACCGGGATTATTTTGAAAAGGGGCTGGGGAAGAACTATTACTGCCCGGCGTACCGCGAGTTTTTTGAATACGCCTACCCCCGCCTGTACCGGGCCTATCAGATGCTGACCCAGGGATAAAAAACCGGAGAGGAAGCGATGCTTCCTCCCCGGTTCCTTTCTGTTTTCAGGGCTCCAGCTTTTTTGTAAAGCAAACAATACGGTTCGTCTCGGTAAATCCCATTTTCTCGTGGAAAACGGCACTCTCCTTATTGGACAGTTCGCAATCACTGGCAAATTCGCGGCACCCTTTTTCCCGGGCCCAGTCCTCACACCGGCGCAGGAGCTGTCCGGCAATTCCCCGGCGGCGGTACGGTGCTTTCACAAAAATTCCCTCGAGATATCCTACCGGACTGCTGGACGTTCCCTCCACATAATCGTGGCGCATGCCACAATGAGCAAAACCGACGGGCTCCCCCCGGACAAAGGCCAGAAACACCTCATCCTGCGGAGAATAAATCTTCTCGTGGATCCCCCGCAGGATTTCTTCCTGGGTGTGGTTGGGCCACAGCTGCATCATCAGCGATGCCATAACCTGTCGGTCGGTATCCCCTGCTTTTCGGATCATGATGATCTCCTCCTTTTACTCCGGTTTTGTCCAAAGATCCTGTAAAACCGCCGGCAGATCCTGCGGGCGGTAGATCACCCCCTGCGGAGCCTGCGCCCCGCCAAAGCCATAGGCCGCATGAATAAAGGGAATCCCGGCCTGGGCGGCCGCTTCTTCATCCCAGCGGGTATCCCCCACATAGGCGCCCTGTTCCCATCCGGCCCTTTTCATCACCAGGCGGATGTTCTTCCCTTTGGTAAGGCCGGTGCGCCCGCTGCATTCATATTCATCGAACATCCCGCCCATGTCATGGGCATGAAGGAACGCCTCGATATACCCATCCTGGCAATTACTGACCACCGCCAGCCCGTACGCCTGCCGCAGGCAGGTCAGTGTCTCCCGGAGATGGGGGTACAAAACCCCACCGGTCTGCCGCAGATAGCCGCACTCCTGTGCGCAGCAATCCCGCAGGATCGCCATCCGCTCGCCTTCCGGGGTATCCGGGAAAACCGCGGCGGCAATATCCTCCAGCGTTCTTCCCATGTAGCCGCGGATCTCCTCCTGGGTTACACTCTTCCCATACCGGGCGTATTTCCCCGTCAACACAAGATTCCAGCAATGGGTTACGGGTTCGCACACGTCCCACAGGGTTCCGTCCAGATCAAACAAAATTCCTTTTTCCTTTTTCATGGGCGTACCCTCCGGGTTTCTTCCTAAAATGAACAATTTTCAGTAAAAATCGGAAATCTTTCTTTTACTATATCACACTTTTTCTCCGGTTTCCAGTATGGAAAACAGCCATTTTGTCTTTTTTGACAAAATGGCTGTTTTCTTTTCCTCATTCCGGACGGCGGGGAACACACACCTTTACGTTTCCGTTTTGGAGGCTCTCCACCGTAACATCAATCTGATACAGCTGCCCCATGGTCTCGGCGGTAATCACCTGTTCCGGCGGGCCGAAGGCCAAAATCTTCCGGTCCCGGATCGCCAGTACCTTTCCCCCGTACCACAGGGCCTGGTCGGGATTATGGGTGGACTGCAGGACGGTGTATCCCTCCTGGGATAGGGCGTGCATCTGTTCCAGTACCCGGATCTGGTTGCCGTAATCCAGGCTGGCCGTGGGCTCGTCCATAAACAGGATGCGGGCCTGCTGGGCCAGTGCCCGGGCAATCAGCGCCAACTGCCGCTCGCCGCCGGACAGATGGGAGAACACCCGGCCGGCCAGCGATTCGATGTGCAGCTTTTCAAGGGCCCGCCGGGCCGCCTGCCGCTCCCTTTTCCCGGGGGAAGCGAACCGGCCCATCTGCGGGGTGGTACCCATTAACACCATCTCCTCCACGGAATAGGAGAAGGATGCCCCGGCGCTTTGGGGGATATAGGCGGCCTTTTTCGCCAGCTGCCGGGGAGAGAGGGTGCGGATTTCCTCCCCGTCCAGCCGGATTTCTCCCCGGTACCCGGGCAGCAGCCCCATCATACATTTGAACAGTGTGCTCTTTCCCACTCCGTTTGGCCCCAGCAGACAGAGGTACTCCCCCTGCTCCACGGAAAAATTAATATTATTTAGTATATTTTCTCGATTTTTATACGAATAGGAAAGATTTTTTACCTCGATGCCCACCTATCCCTCCTCCTTTCGGCTGAGCAGATACAAAAAGAACGGGGCGCCGATCACGGCTGTTAAAATCCCCAGGGGCAGTTCAGTGGTATAGAGGGTGCGGGCCAGATCATCCACCAGCAGCAGGAACCCTCCTCCCAGCAGAAAGCTGGCCGGCAGCAGGATGCGGCAGTCGCTTCCCACCAATTTGCGGGCCATGTGCGGAACCACCAGTCCCACCCAGCCGATGATGCCGCTGACCGATACGCTGGCGGCCACCAGCAAGGTGGCGCACACAATTACCACGCCCCGCAGCCACCGGGTGGAAATTCCCAGGGCGCGGGCCTGTTCCTCCTCCATGGTGAGCAGATTGATCTTCCACCGAAGGAGAAACAACGGCACAAACCCCAGCAAAAGCGGAATCCATAGCCAGGTAAGGTCCTCAACCCCCGCGCCGGACAGCGAGCCCATCATCCAATAGGTGATCTCCGGCAGGGTATCGTGGGGATCAGCGATCAGCTTGATATACGAGGTACCCGCCTGGAACAATGAGCTAATCATAATCCCGGACAAAATCAGCCCCAGCACCGGGCTGCCGCGGCTGAACCAGCTGCACAGCATGACCAGCCCCATGCACAGCAGACCGGATAAAAATGCGCACAGGGTAATGCCCATGCCGTCCAACCCCTGCACAATGGCCAGCGCCGCCCCGAACGCCGCCCCGGTGGACGCCCCCAGAACGTCGGGCGCCGCCATGGGGTTGCGGAAAATGCACTGGTACGAGGCCCCCGATACGGACAGCGCCGCCCCCACCAGAATGGCCAGCAGGATGCGCGGCAGCCGCACATACCACACGATATTTTCCGCCATGGCGGGCCAGCTGGCCTGTGTGGGGATCACCCGGGAAACGAGGATCCCAAAAAGCTGCGGCAGCGAAATGGCATAGCGCCCCCACAGCACCGACAATAGTCCCAGGATAAGCAGCAACCCCAAAAGGGCCGCCAGAATCAGCCGGCGGCGGCGCTCTCTTTTTCCCGTTTCCACGCGCATCCTCCTTTGCTTACTTCTCCTGCTGCATCAGAGCGTCATACTCTGCGTCGCTGAGCTCATAGTGGTAGAAAAGGTCGTAATATTCCTTCACCTTCTCCCGCAGATCCCACGAGAACTCCCCGGGATAGACGGTGGTGCCGATCCACAGGATCCCCAGATACCGGTTCACCGCAGGGGGCGAAACAAAGCTGTAGGGTCCACTGGGCACCTGATAGTACTGCCCGCTTTTCACGGCGCGCAGCTGCGGCCAGGCCCCTCCACTCACCTGCTGAGCGGGGGATGCCGTATTATAAAAGAACAGAAAATCAGGATCCCAGTTTGCCAGCTGTTCAAAATCAATGCGGGTCGAAGCATACATCTGCGCATCCGCCGGAACGGCCACGTTTTTCACCATATAGGCCCACACCTCGTCAAAATAGGTACCCGAAGCAATACAGCCCAGCCCATCGGTACCGTTGAGAATGACGGCCTCTTTCTTTTCCACGGTTTCAAACACCCGGTCTGTCTCCTCGAGAATCCCCTCGATGTACAGGGCCAGCTCTTCGGCCTCTTCCTCCATGCCCAGCAGCTCGCCCAGCATCCGGTAGGACTGCGCCGAATCCGTCAGCCCTCCTTCAATAAACACACAGGGAATCCCCAGCAGTTCCTGCAGATTGTCCAGGTCCTCGCAAATGGAGTCCTTCGCCTCGCCGAAATCAATGATGATGTCCGCCCCCAAGGTGGCCACTTCCTCCACATTCAGTTCACTCCCGGTTTTATACAGGTTCCCGGTTTCCGGCAGGTCGCGGCAGCCGTCGCCCAGGTACTTCTCCTGCTCCGGGGTGATTGCCGTCGAGACCGACACCAGCTTGTCACAGGCCAGCGGCCACAAAAACATCTGGGCCATATCGCCGGAGGGGATGACCCGGGTAATCTCAGCAGGCACCTCCACCTGCCGGCCGGCGGAATCTGTAAAAATGCGGGTCTCTGTTTCTGTGGGACTGCCGCTGTCCTTAGAAGCTCCTCCGTCTTTTTCCTCCGAAGGCGCCGCCGTACAGCCCGAGGAAACCAGCAGCATCCCCACCGTCAGGCAGAGGGCCATAAACCCGGATAAAATCTTTCTTCCACTTCTCTTCATTTTTCTTCCTCCTTTACCAGCCCCGGTCATAGGCGGAAAAGCAGTCCAGACAGACAACCTTTCCCTCCTGCAGGCGCATTTTGTGTTCAGGGGCCGTTTCGCCGCACGCCTCGCAAACCCGGGAAGCGAACAGCCGCGCCCGCTCCGGCAGGGCGGTGCGCACCTCTCCGATGGAGAAAATCTCCTCCTGCGGGCCATGGAGCAGATATTCCTGGTACTCCTCGCGGCTGCGGCTGCCCCGCTGCGCTTTCAGATACAGCCGGCACGAGCGCCCATTCTTGCGGTCATAAAATGAAAACGCCATTTTCCCGGTACCATGGTACAGCAGATTGCCCTTTCCCATGGTGCAGCCCAGCAGAGCCTGAATCCCGTCCACGCCGCAGGCATCGTTCTCCGTAATACACACCAGGTCCTCATCTTCGGCGCGCCGGATCTGCCACAGCTGCTGCAGCACCAGCGCGGCGCGCACTCCGATGGCCAGCCCCGGGCAGCGGTGCCCGTGAAAGGCCACGGCCTTTTCCCAACTTGTCTGTTCCATCTCTTTTCCTCCTTCTTTGTTCCGGCAAAGAAAAAAGGGCCGCCGGATGTACCTGCTGTACATCCGGCAGCCCTTCTGAACTGCCCTTACAAAATTCATGGGAATTTGTCCCCATCTCCCCCATCCTTTCAAAAAGAGGGGGATGCTCTCGGGGAAAACCCGATCGCTTTTCTTCGTAAAACTTATGAGCAGACTTCCTGTCCGCCTTCTCCGCTTCCTGCGGCCCTGTTATCCTACCAGATTTTCGGGTTTTTGTCAAATCCCGGATTCCACGGTTATACAGGCATACGGATAATCTCTCTGTTGTTGCCCGTTTCCCCTTATCCCCCGTTCCTTTTCCGGATGGGATGGCGCAAAACGGTTCTCCATTTTTCCGGGGGAACCTTTCGGGCATCGGAGAGATAGATTTCGTGGTGGAGACGGCCGGACGCAAAGTCCTCCTCCCATCCGTTTTCCGCCAGATACGCCTGCATCTTCATCAGGCTTTCCGGTTCCTCGTCAAAGGGACCCAGGTGCATCATCTGCACGCACCACCCCTCCTCAACCGTGAGAAACTCGGCCGGGGTACTGTCGATTCCCTTCTTTCCGGCGACCTCCGCCACGGCCCAGTCAAAATCCTCCCGGGTAATAAATTCCGGCAGACGGATCATCGAGATCCAGCAGAAATCCTGCTTTCTCTCAAAATCCACGCCTGCCCGGCCCTCCTGCCACCAGAATCCCTCCAGCGGCGGGACGACGTATTCGAAAAAGCCCTGGATTTTATGGCCGCTTTTGGCGCTCATGCGCAGGGTGTACGCCACGGCATACAGAAGGCCGATCGCCCGTCTATAGGCGCCGCCCTCCTCATTGGGGTCCCCTTTTCCGCGCACCGCCACATAATTCATCGGGGGAATTTTTACAACTTGTGGTTTATTTTTTGGAAGATAAAACTCTTTGTATTCCTTTTTGTAGTCAAACGCCATCACTCTTTCCTCCTCTCAGCCGGAAAACGCAGTCCCGCAGCTGCTGATTCCCCCAGCCTCTGCCCTGGCCGCCTCTAAAATCTCCCGCTGCTTTTTCCGGCTGAAGCTCCCCAGCACCAGTCGGTAGGACTGATCCAGAAGCTCCTTCATCAATGAATCGGGCACCGTCCCGTCGGGCCGGATGGAATTCCAATGCACCTTGTTCATGTAATAACCGGGGAGGATGTCCTCATACTGTCCCCGCAGAAAGTCGCCCTCCTCCGGCCGGAGCTTGAGGGTAATGTAGTAAGGCCGGTTCTCCTCGTCCAGACACACGGCGGCGAACATTTTATCTCCAATTTTATAGCGGATCCAGTTCCAGTCCCTCTGCAGGTCCTTGGTCACCCCTTCCTTTTCCAATAAATAGTCATCCAGCCATTCATACCGCATCCCGATTTCCTCCTATTTTTCGTATTTTTTCCGCATCTCCCCGGCACTTCGGTACAGTTCCTGCCGGATTTCCTCCGGCTCCAGAAGCTCGGCCTTCTCCCGGAAGGACAGCAGCCAGGAGAGCAGATTTTCCTTATCCGTGTAGTCGGCACAGAACAGCAGCGTTCCGTCTCCCTGCGTCTGAAAGCTGTCCACGCCGAACTCCTCCACCAGCCGCCATTTGCAGTCCGGAGCAAACCGGATTTTCACCCGCAGGCCCCCGGGGAAAATCCGCTCGTTGCGCAAATCCGGCAGCGGGGCCGCCCGCTTTGCAAACCGGCGGTCGGAAACGCACAGGTTATCCATGCGGTTCAGCTTAAAAAGCCGGTAATCCTCCCGCGCCGTACACCAGCCCCACACATACCAGCTGGACCAGCGGAAAATCAGGTAATACGGCTCGATGCACCGCAGGCTCTCCCCCTTGGGGGAAAAATAGCGGAATTTTAGTTCTTTCGCTTCCTCAATGGCCGTGCGGATCTCCACGATTTTGGGCGCCAGCGACCCCTTGTACCAGGAGGACAGGTCAATCCAGATGGACTGGCCCCCCTGCAGAAAATCGGAGGAACCGACCGACAGCTTTTCCATCAGCTGTCCGTACCGGTTGGTCCCGTAAACGCTGTCCAAACTGCGCAGCCCCGCCAGGATGTCCTGCATCTCCCCGCGGGTCAGCAGCGTGCGGTCCATTTTATACCCGCTGACAATGGAGATGCCGCCCCCTTTTCCCTGCCGGGTGACAATGGGAATCCCGGCTTTGCACAGATCCTCGACATCCCGGTTGATCGTCCGCCGCGAGACCTCGAATCGCTGGGCGAGATCGGGGGCCGTCACCGTCTCCTTTTGCAGCAGGATGGAAAGGATCCCGATTAACCGGTCCATTTTCATTTGCCTCTCCCCTTTTCTATCCTATCGAATAAAACACGCCATCTCTCTGTCCTGTTTTCAGTATATCCCATGAAATTTTTTTGGCAATCCCTTTTTGGGCAGAAAGCAAAAAGGGCGCCCCCCGCATTTTTGCCCAGGGGACGCCTTTTTGTTTCTTCGCTTCACAAAACTGTTTTCATTCTTTGGAAAGAATAAAGGAATCGTACCATTTGCAGGCTTGCGCAACGGCGGGCCGAATGCGCATACCCGCTCCGTACAGGACATTCAGGATTCCCTGTTTTTCCGGGGGAACCTTTTCGGAATACGGGGCCAGAGAAATCGTTGTCCCCACCCCATCCACCAACACCATTCCCAAATCCCGGGTGGAAATAAATCCCTTGATTCGAAAAGTCTGCTCGGCAAACATGCGGATAAACATCTCCAGCTCATATGCACGGATGCTTTCCGCGATTCGCAGGGTGATTCTCCCCACGGTCAGATCCTCAATCAGAAGATTTCCGTTTTTATCTCCGTTTTGGGCAGCACTCAACTTTTCCAAAAAATCCGGGGGAATCCTCCCGAAAGAAGTTTCCAGTATCGGAAGATCCGGTCTCTGCTCCTGAATGAGGCGCCGCGTCTGGCGAAGCTGATCGTCCCCGGCCAAATCCGTTTTATTTACCACGGCGATATCACTGGCTGCCAATTGACGTGTGCACGCCCGGGCCGTATCATACAGTTTGGGAAACCGCACCGCATCCACCAGACAGATGGCACCCTTATACTGGATATGGGGAAAACGTACCGTCTGATCAAACAATCTCCGTACCCCAGTGGGGTCCGACAACCCGGAGGCCTCCGTTATAATCACATCCGGTTTTTCTCCGGCCGACTCCTGCAAAACCTGCTCGAACTGATCCATCCGGCAGGAACAGAATACCGATCCCCCTGAAATCTCGCGCAGATCCGTGCTCATCCCGGAAAGAAGGGTGCCATCCACTCCTTCCTTCCCGAATTCATTCACGATAATCTGCATTTTCTGTCCGGCAAACAGCCGGAGAAAGTGCTTCAGAAACGAGGTCTTTCCCGCCCCGAGGAATCCGGTAATCAGGTACAGCCCGCTCATGGCCTCACTCCCCGCAGGCCGCAATAGCTTCCCGCACATCGGCTTCCAGCTCTGCCCGGGCAGGAATCATGGATCGGTACTTCAGCTGACCATTTATATAGAGAGAAGGCAGATTCGGCACTCCCATTTTTATGCACCGGGCCACATTTTCCCGGTAAATAAATTTGTACTCCACGATATCAATCGCATCGCCAAACGTCTCGGCCACCTGACAGACTGCCCCCATCATATAGCCGCAGGCTGCACACTGCGCAGAATCCAGCGTAAACACTTCGATCAGCGGTTTTTTCAGGTGTGCATAATCGGGCAGCTCCACACCGGAAACATCCACGGCCTCGGCCTGATAATTTCTGACCATTTCCCGCACCGCATCGGTCTCAATGGCAGCTTGGGCAACACCAATCCCATTTTCCACCGGAACATTATACGGCATATCGCATCCCGGGGCCAGAATAAAGTTTCGTTTCTCCTTCACCGAATCCAGAAGATCCACGGTGAATTTCATGTTATCCTGCTGATTGCCCAGCAGCATAACCGACGTCAGCGGAATATTCCCGCCAATCGCCACATTATAGCGGTCACAGATCTCCTTGGCCGCCAACAGATTCACATTTTCGTCCACGCTGATGGAATCCGGCTCCGTTTGGCACATGGCCTCTATATTGCGGGTGGCATCCCCGCAGACAAAGAACGAGGACAGGCCCCCGGCTTCGCGGATATGATGAAAAATTTCTCGGTACGGCGCTTCCATAAACTGCCGGAAGTGATGCACAGAAATCTGAGAAATCAGAGGATCCACGACGGCAATCACATCCATTCCCGCTTCCAGATAGTATTCCGCCATGCGCATACAGACTTTGGTGGTAAAGGCAAACAGATCCGCTACTTCGTCCTCAAAATCGTACATATCCGTAAACAGATTGTTGCCCCGCAAATGCGAAGCCAGCGTGAACGGTCCGCACACCAATCCGTACAGCGCGGTTGTATCCCCCACCGCTTCTTTCATCCGGTGCATCACATCCAGTACATAGGGAATTCTTCCGGAGGTTTTCCGGGGAATTTTACAGTCGCAGGGCGTGAGCGGAGGCTCTTCGTCACTGCCGTCCAGGGGATGATCCGAAACGGAGGGAGGACAGTCATCGGCCCAGGTGAGTCCACAGCCCAGGCATTCCGCCTCAATCTGCAAATCGAAGATCACGGGCTGTCCATCGGGTTTATACAACCGGTTTACTTCCATCAGGGATTCGAATGCCTTATCCGCATCGGTCAACATTTCCGTAGCGGTATATCCCTTCAGCTTTCCCGCATGAACCCCGGCAAACGGAACCCACGGGGCCCGCTCGGTTTCCTCATGGTGCAGGGTGCGCAGCAGTAATTCTTTCATACCATAATTCCTCCCGGCCAATCTCTTGGTAAACTCTCCGTTTTTTGCTTTTTAAGCATAACACGGACCCCTTCGCCGGGATAGGCAGATCTTTTTCTTTTTTGTCTTTTTTGCGGAATTTTGATTTGACATTTTTATCCGTTTCCGGACTTCCCTGTTCTTCCTCTGCTTCCGTTTCTTCCTGCTCCTGTTCGGTG
>JBJEQH010000090.1:0-3100 GCA_051881655.1 Candidatus Heritagella sp.
ACATAAAAAACATAGAGCAAAAGCCCATTGAGGAAGAACTGTTTAAAATTCTTTTTGACCTGCTCCACAGAATCGGAGAAGATGAAAGCGTGCTCTTCCCGGACAAAATTTCGGGTAACGTAAGTAAGTCCGGCCGTAAACGGATACAGAAGAATCAGCGGCAGCGGCACCAGGTACATCTCATAAAGGTTCAGAATAAAAGGTTCGCCCCCGGAAAGATTCAGAGAGAGCGCCAGACGTGGAACAGGCAGTAAAAGCAGGCCGATACAAAGCGCAGCCGTAATAACAGTGGGAATCAAGAAGAGCAAATTTAGCTGAATGAATTTCGAAAATTTGCGCCCCAAAATTTGAAAGAACCGCACAATCGCAGGACTCTCCGGTTCGTCTTTACTGACACCTGGACCGGGTCTGGTAAAACGGGCACTGAAAATAGACACGGGAAATCAGCTCCTAAACAAAGAAATGAAAGGACATATTCTTCTCACTCTTAACCGGCCAAATCCGCACCGGGCCACAGCCCAATATACCGATCAAGCCGGCAGAGATTACTGAACAAACTGTGATAAGAACCATGGACCGAACCAGAGGCACCCCAAAAACTGCAAAAGAGAAGAAATCAGCAGAATTAGAGTTGTAATAAGGGTTCGGCGAAAAAAACGTCGGAGAAAGGATCGGTCACCATGATTCCGAAAAAACGAGAAAGAGCAGGATGTACTCTCCACTGTTTCCAGAAGAAAAGCGAACGCCTCTACGGCCATTCCGGGAAGAAAAATCAGAAGAAAACCGAAAACCCCGCCCAAACCATAACAGGCCGCCATACTTCCCGCTACTACGCCGGCGCCATATCCGCGGAAAAAGAGCATCCATGGCGAAAACAGCCATCCCCACAGGGATAATCCAAAGAGGAAACAGCAAACCTCCCAGAGAAAAACAATGGCAAAGAAAGACAAAAAGCCCATCCAAAATGGCTGCTGCATACGGGAAAGGAAATTGGTCTGCAGTAAAGGAGAAAAGCTCTCCCCTGTCTCATGGAAGAATGTGCCGCAGCAAAAAGCAGCCAGGTATCCGAAAAAGAAGAGAACAAAGACCTTGTGGTGCCGCATCCATGTCAAGCGGCGGGAAACAGCCCCCCGAATCGCTCCTTTTTTGGGAAATGCCCGATTGTGGTATCCGGTAATTTTCAGCATGTCCATCGCCCCGCAATTTTGTAAGAATCCTGCTGTCTGTCAGCAGCTCTCTTCATCCTTATGCATTGGGGAGACGGAATATGCCCCTCTATTTTTCCTCGGTACTACCATATAATAGCCGAAAAACCAGAAGCATGCAAGGAAATTCTTGCACAAAAAGAACAAGAAAAGAAAAATTTATATTCTGTTTACAAACTGTTCTTCTTTCGGGCAGACACAACTGTTCGGGGAAAACTCAGTCTTCCTGATCCGCCAGGGCTGCCTGAATCATAATCGCGCATTCCACGCGCTTTTTCTCCAACTGGCAGGAAATATCATGGGCCTTCAGAATATCCCCCTCATATTCCCAGTTGTTGGCGTTGCAGCCGCCGCTGCAGTAAAAACGGGCCCAGCAGTTCTGGCACTTTTCCTTGGCGTATACATTTGCTTTGGCAAAGCGCTTTTTCATTTCAACATCCAGAGAACCATCCATCACGTTTCCCATTTTCCACTCTTCATTTCCCACAAACTGATGGCAGGGATAGATGTCGCCCTCCGGGGTGATCGCCACATATTCATTGCCGCAGCTGCACCCGCGAAGCCGCTTGATAGCACAGGGGCCCTGATTCAGGTCGATGGCAAAATGGAAAAAGTTGTAGTATTTGCCGTTCCTGCGGTCGCGCACAATCGTTTCTGCCAGACGGTCGTATTCTTCAAATACGCGCGGCAGATCCTCTTCTTTAATGGAGTAATCCAGCTTTTCATCCGAAACAACCGGCTCTACGCTGATTTGGTCAAATCCCAGATCGGTCATATGCAGAACATCCTCGGTAAAGTCGAGATTATACTTTGTGAAGGTTCCGCGGGCATAATAATCCTTGCCATTACGGGTGGCCACCAGCTTTTGGAACTGGGGCACAATGCGGTCATAGCAGCCCGCCCCGTTTACACGGACGCGCAGCCGGTCATTCACTTCTTTCCGGCCATCCAGCGACAAAACGCAGTTGGACATCTCACGGTTGATAAATTCGATCTTTTCGTCATCCAGCAGCAGTCCGTTTGTGGTAATGGTAAACCGGAAATTCTTGTTGTATTCCTTTTCCTTGCTGCGGGCATAGGCAACCAGTTCCTTTACCACATCAAAGTTCATCAGCGGTTCTCCGCCAAAGAAATCCATCTCCAGATTGTGACGGCTGCCGGAATGTGCAATCAGAAAATCAATGGCCTTCTTCCCCACTTCCAGGGGCATCAGCATCCGCTCTCCGCCGAAATCCCCTTTGCTGGCAAAGCAGTACTCACAGCGCAGATTGCAGTCGTGGGCCACATTCAGGCACATGGACTTGATGGGGGCCGCCTGCATCATATCGGCAAATTTTGCATACTCATCGGCCGAAAACAGCATATTCTCTCGCTGCAGCTCCTGCAGCTCGCAAAAAGCCTCCTCTACCTGCTCCGCAGGATAAACTGCGGCCATAGCACAGCGGATCTCCTCCGGAAGCTGCTCGGGAATGCGGTCCGGAAAATAAGAGAGGAGCTTGTAGGGAATCTCATCCATTACATGAACGGCACCGGAATTGGTATCCAGCACAATGCGGTACCCGTTCTGCTCATACATATGTATCATAGAAAATTTCTCCATTTACACAAAATTTAAGGGACAGTACAAAGCTGTCCCTTAGCGCCCTGATATTTGGTACGAAAACCGATTATTTATCAGCGTGTTCGCACTTCTGGTTGGCAACCGTGCAAGAAGTTTTGCAAGCGGACTGGCAGGATGCCTGGCATTCGCCGCAGCCACCCTTTACGGCGCTTTCCTTCAGATTGGCCTGATTCAGAGTTTTAATCTGTTTCACAAAGAATCCCTCCGTTTCAACTAAGCAATAAATACGCTGTCCTTATTATAGCACACTGCCCCAAGGATGAAAAGCCCTTAT
>JBJEQH010000091.1:0-3039 GCA_051881655.1 Candidatus Heritagella sp.
ATCCCCGATTTCGGTGGTCTCGCCGATCACCACGCCCATCCCGTGGTCGATAAACAGCCCCTTGCCGATGGTGGCACCGGGATGAATTTCGATCCCCGTTTTGTGCCGGGCACGCTGGCTGATCCACCGGGCCAGAAAATAGTGGCCGCGCTGGTACAGCCAGTGGCTTTTCCGATAGGCGCGCACCGCTTTAAATCCCGAATAGAGGAAGTAGACCTCCCACCGGTTCCGGGCCGCGGGGTCCCGCGCGATAATCGAATCCAGCTCCTGCTTTAAATTGTCAAACATAAAAGCGTTCTCTCCTTTTCTTCGTCGGGCCGGGCGGAGAAAAACGCAGCGGAAAACAAAAAAGCCTCCGTACGCCCCTTGAGGCATACGGAGGCGGTCCATCTTTGTTCCGCGGTTCCACTCCGAGCTTATCACTCTGAAGGCGGATAACGGCGCCACCCGTACCGGGATACTGCGCCCTTTCCGGGCGGTTCCCCCTGTCAGCCGGGGCCCACGGGCCCCTGCGCCGGTGCATTTTCCCCCTGGTTTTGGCCGGGGCGCTCACAGCCGTGATGGTTCACGACGCCCCTTCTCTGCGGCCGGTGCCGGGCGGTACTTCTCCTGCGCACAGCTTTTCTTTATCCCTTCTTATACAGTATACACCTTTTTTGTTCCTTGTAAAGGGGGAAGATTACGCCCCTTCCCGAATGACATCCCAGTTTTGGCGCAGATAAACCAGCCCCGAAACCACGGTGAAAAATGTCGCGATTGCCAGCAGAACATCGCCGGTCATACCAAAAATAACAGCACAGTCCGCCGGAAGGTGAAGAACCGCAAGGCTCTCCAGCTCCAGCAGGTACTGCAGCAGCAGCACCGCAAGAATGGCGATGATCTGCGTGACCGTTTTCACTTTTCCCCAGATATTAGCGGCAATCACGCGCCCCTTATCCACCGCCACCAGACGGATGGAGGTGACCATAAATTCACGGGCCAGCATCAGCACTACAAACCACACATCGGCAAGATTCAGACTGACCAGGCAGACCATAGTGGACAGCACCATCACTTTATCGGCCAGCGGATCCATAAACTTGCCAAAATCCGTCACCAGATTATCCCGCCGGGCAATTTTCCCATCCAGATGATCGGTATACGACGCTGCGGCAAACAGCAGCAGCGCCACCAGATAATGGTGGGGAAACGGATATAACAGCGCCGCCACTACAAACGGCACCAGAATCAAGCGTATGACAGTCAGTTTATTGGGCAGATTCATAATGGGATTCTCCTTCATCACAGCGGCAGAACGGGCCGGTCATCGCGCCAGTTCGCCGTACAGGTCGCCGTCCACGCACTCGGTAATCTTCACATGGACAAACTGGCCGTAGTGGGGCTTTTTGCGCTGGGCCACAAAGAACACCTTGCCGTCCACATCGGGGGCGTCGGCCTGGGTGCGGCCAAAGTAACACTCGGCATACCGGTCAAAGCCCTCGGTCAGCACCTCGACCGTTTTGCCGACCATCTCCTCGCCCTTTTCCAGCATAATGGCCATCTGATCTTCCATAATCACTTCTTCGCGGTGTTCCTTTACTTCCTGGGGAAGCTGATCCGGCAGGGCGGCCGCGGGCGTGCCCTCCTCCTGGGAATAGGCAAAGCAGCCCAGGCGCTCGAATTTCATCTCGTGGACAAATTCGGCCAGCTCGTTGAAATCCTCCTCCGTCTCCCCGGGGAAGCCGGTGATCAGCGTGGTACGCAGGGTGATGCCGGGCACCATCTCCCGGATATGGCGGATCTGTTCGGTCAGGGCGGCGCGGTCGCCGCCGCGGTTCATGGCCTTCAAAATCTTTCCGGATACGTGCTGCAGCGGCAGGTCGATGTACGGCACCACCTTCTTCACATCGCGGATCACGGTCAGCAGTTCATCCGTAATATAGTCGGGGTAGCAGTACAGAAGCCGGATCCACCGGATGTTTTCCAAATGGCTCAGCTCGGTCAGCAGCTGCGGCAGACGCAGCTCGCCATAGAGATCCAGTCCATACCGGCTGGTATCCTGGGCGATGATCACCAGCTCACGGCAGCCGTTCTCCGCAAGGCCCTTGGCCTCGGCCAGAATGCTCTCCATGGGGCGGCTGCGGTAGGGCCCGCGGATTTTCGGGATCGCGCAGTAGCTGCATCCGTTGCTGCAGCCCTCGGCAATTTTCAGGTACGCATAATAGCTGGGGGTGGTCAGCGTGCGGGAGCCGCACAGGGGCATCTCCGTCTTGGGCGGAAAACTCTCCACAACCGTATTCTCTTCCCACATCTTTTTCAGGTACGACGCGATCTCCCCGTTGGCGCCGATCCCCAGCACCGCGTCCACCTCGGGGATTTCCCGGCGGATCTCCTCCTGATAGCGCTGCGCCAAACACCCGGTCACCACAATTTTCTGAATGCGGCCCTCTTCCTTCAGCTTGCACAGTTCCAGAATCTCCTCGATGGATTCCTTTTTGGCGCTCTCGATAAACCCGCAGGTATTGATAATGGCAATGTCGCAGATGCCCACGTCATCGCTCAGTTCAAATCCGTTTTCCTCCAGGGCGGCCATCAGCATTTCGCCGTCCACCTGATTTTTCGCACAGCCCAGGCTGATCATGCCCACCCTTGTTTTCTTCTGCTGCGTTGCCATCTCGTTTTCTTCCTCCCTTATTCGTCATCCATCGGGGCCCACCGCAAAAGCACCGGCCGGATTTCCTCGTACCGGTACCCCAGGCGCATCAGCGCATTGACAGCCCGGCGCTTCCCCGCTTCATCGGTAAGCTGGCGGCTGTATTTTCTCTCCACCACGTCCCCCAGGATCTCCTCCCAGTCGGCGTGCAGTTCATCCAATGCATATTCGGCGGTGTCCCGGTCAATCCCTTTTTTCTCCAGCTCCCAGCGCGCCCGGCTGCGGGCAAAGCCCTTGCGGTATACCAGTTCCCGCGCGCAGTCGCAGGCATATGCCGTATCATCCACCAGTCCCAGCTCCTGCATATGGCAGGCGGCCTCCCGGGCAGCCTCCCGCGTTGTGACGCG
>JBJEQH010000092.1:0-3035 GCA_051881655.1 Candidatus Heritagella sp.
AGAAAAAGGAAGAAAACGCCGATTCTATTTTCGGGCTGGCCTCTATTACCAAATCCTTTACGGCCCTCTCCATTCTGCAGCTCTGTGAAAAGGGGATCCTCTCTTTGCAGGCTCCTATATCCCAGTATCTGCCGCAGTGGGGGGATTCCCCGGACCGAAGCCCGGTGAGATTATGGCACCTTCTCTGCCACAGCGGCGGATTTTTTCCTTTGCCGCGCCTGACCATTCCCGATATAGCGGGTGAACTGGGGATTTATGAGGACGGGAAAAGAGAGCTGGCTTATGACGATCAGTTAAGCCAGACGGGAACCCAACGGGTCTGTGACCGGTTGAACCGACAGACGCAGTTTACAGGGGAACCCGGCGCTGCTATGAGCTACTGTAATGATGGATTTGGTCTTCTCTCCGAAATTGTGCATAGAGCCGGTGACTGTGATTCGTACGCCGGATATGTGAAAAAACATCTGTTAGCGCCGCTGCATATGGATCGCAGCGGATGTGAATTTGTCAGCCCCCTGCTGGATGAAAACCACAATACCCTTTATCAGGTGGAAATGGACGGAACCTGCACCGGTGGGCACTCCTTTTATGAAAATGCCTTTGTGCTTCACGGCGGCGGGGCCATGCGATCCACTCTGCGCGATATGGAAAACTATGTGCGGTTTTATCTGCGCCGAGGAAGAACGGAGGAGGGAATTCCCCTGCTGGGAGAGTCTTGGCTGAAAGAGATGGAAATGCCCCGCGTCCGGTATCGGTTTGGCGCCTCTTACGGATTTGCGTTAAGCCGCAGTGAACAGGGGCCCACGGTTCTCGGGCATGGCGGAAGTCTCGTGGGGATATCCAGCTATTTTGCCTATATGCCGGAGGAAAACCGGGCGGTAATCGTCCTGTGCAATACAACCGGGGTTCCGGTATCCGCCATAGGGGAGGGGATTCTACGCCTTTGCCGCGGAGAAAAGTGGGAGGATCCCCGCCGGGAATTGGCGACCCTCCCCTGGGGTGCTTTCCCGGTTCAGCAGGCCGCCGGCCGGTATACAGGGGGCGAGGGACAGAATCTGGAGCTGCAGCCGGATGGAAACGGGGGACTGCGGTTTCTGTCGGATGGCCGCGTGGTTCCATCCCGCCCGGTGTCACCGGATACGCTCCTGCTGGAGGGGAAAAACTCCGTATCGGATGTGATGCTGGAAAGGAAAGAGGATGGCCGCGTTTTTGCCCTGCGGTATGGCGGACGGATGATTCCCCGCGTGCGCTGAAGTCCAGACGCTTTTCTTGCTTTTTTAGAAAAATGTGGTATACTGAATTTTATCTTTACGCCGAAAGGCAGGTTTTATGCAATGAGTGAGAAGCGATCCGTTTACATATTGGGGCATCGAAATCCGGATACCGATTCGATCTGTTCGGCCATTGCCTATGCCGATTTGAAGAACCGGGAGAATGACGGCAACCGCTATGTGGCCGCCCGGGCCGGGCAGATCAGCCCGGAAACTGATTATGTGCTGCACCGCTTTGGTATGCGCCAGCCGGTGTATCTGAACAATATCGGTACCCGTGTGCGCGATATGGAAATCCGGAAAGTTCCCGGTGTTTCCCGCACCTTATCGCTGAAAAAGGCATGGAACATGATGGCTGAACTCAGCGCCGTTACCCTTCCGATTGTAACGGAAGAGAATATTCTCAGCGGGCTGATTACCATCAATGATATTGCTACCTCCTATATGGAGGAACAGGACAGCACGATTCTTTCCCGCGCCCGTACGCCGTACCGCAACATACTGGAGACGCTGGAAGCCGAAATGGTCGTGGGGGATCCCGATGCTGTTTTTGAAAAGGGAAACGTACTGATTGCGGCGGCTAACCCGGATGTGATGGAGAATTACATCAAAAAAGATGATCTGGTGATTATGGGAAACCGCTATGAATCCCAGCTCAGTGCGATCGAATCGGGGGCCGGCTGCATCATTGTCTGCCTGGGCGCCGAAGTCTCCCGGGTTCTCTGCAAGTTGGCCCAGGAAAATCACTGTGCGGTGATTGTTACGCCGCTGGATACGTATACCGTGGCGCGCCAGATTAACCAGAGCATGCCGGTGCAGGCGTTTATGCGGCAGAAGGATCTGATCACCTTCCATCCCGGGGATTATACCGACGACATCCGCGATACCATGCAGAAAACACGGATCCGCGATTTTCCGGTACTGGACAAAAGCGGCCACTATATCGGCATGATTTCCCGCCGGAATTTGCTGGGGATCCGGCGGCGGTCGGTCATTCTGGTTGACCACAACGAGCGCACCCAGGCGGTGGAGAATATTGAATCGGCCGAGATCCGGGAGATTATCGACCACCACCGCATCGGTACGCTGGAAACGATGGCCCCTGTCTTTTTCCGGAACGAGCCGGTGGGCTGTACGGCTACCATTATATATGAGATCTACCGCGAGAAGGGGTACGACATTCCGGTCCCCATTGCGGGGCTTTTGTGCAGTGCCATTTTGTCCGATACCCTGCTGTTCCGGTCTCCCACCTGTACGGCGCTGGACCGGATGGCCGCAGAAAATCTCAGCTCCATTGCGGGGATTGACTGCCAGAGCTTTGGCATCGAGATGTTCACGGCCGGCAGCAACCTGAAAGACAAAACGCCGGAGGAGATTTTTTATCAGGATTATAAGAAATTTGAATTCGGGGATGTCTCTTTCGGTGTGGGGCAGATTAACAGTATGAGCGCAGACGAGCTTGCCGGTATCGAAAAACGGCTGCGCCCGTTTTTGGAGCGGTCCTGTAAAGAACACGGCCTGTCGATGATGTTCTTCATGCTGACCAATATTGTGGAGGAATCCACTCTGCTGATGAGCTATGGCGAGGCGGCCGATAATCTGGTGCAGGAGGCGTTCGGCTGCCTGCCGGAAAAGGGCAGTGCGCTTTTGAAAGGCGTGGTTTCCCGCAAAAAGCAGCTGATCCCGGCCTTTATTGATGCGATCAACAAGGAAGCAGCCGTATAACGGAAAATTTTCGGCTTTTTCTTGCTATTTTGTTTTTCC
>JBJEQH010000093.1:0-3022 GCA_051881655.1 Candidatus Heritagella sp.
GAGCATGCGACTGTTAATCGCAGGGTCGTTGGTTCGAGTCCAACTTGGGGAGCCACTGAAAAGCACTTCTTTATGAAGTGCTTTTTCTGGTAAGGGCCATTAGCTCAGTTGGTCAGAGCTGCCGGCTCATAACCGGTTGGTCCGGGGTTCGAGTCCCTGATGGCCCACCAGAAAGCCGCATGGAACAATTTTTTCCTGTTCCATGCGGCTTTTTCTTTTTCCCGCCCGGCTTTAGCCGCTTTTCCCCATTTTGATCGGTTAAAAGATGGGGGAGCGGAGTGTTTTTCCACCGGCAGGGAAAAACGGTGGAAAATTTATTTTCAGACAAAATTGGGCACAAAGAATCAGGTAAAGCCCCTTTGAAAGTGCTATCATAGGGGCATGGAGGGGATCGGTATGAATTGGGTCTGCGATTTGCAGCGTGCTATTGATTACATGGAGGAGCACTTACTCGAGGATATCCATGCCAAGGATGTAGCCGGGGCTGTGCATCTCTCGGCTTTCTACCTGCAGCGCAGTTTTTCCCTGCTGACGGGGTATACCATCGGGGAGTACATCCGGGGGCGGCGGCTGTATATGGCGGCGCTGGATCTTCTGCCCGGGCGGGAGAAAGTGATCGAGGTGGCCCTGCGTTATGGGTACGAAACGCCGGAGAGTTTTGCCCGGGCTTTCACCCGGTTCCATGGGGTGTCCCCCCTGCAGATCCGTGGGGACTCGAAGAAAGTGCGCCCGTTTCTGCCGCTTCACATCCGAATTTCAATTCAGGGAGGAAAAACAATGGATGTACGAATTGAACATGAACCGCAGATGCAGCTGATTGGCTGGGCCAGAGAGTTTTCCTCGGAGGATTCGTATCAGACAATCCCCCGATTCTGGGATGAATTTTCTGTGCAGTACAAGAATCCGCTGACAGATGGGAAAACACCGCAGAGTGACCAGGAAAAGGCGGTCTGCCGGTACCGCATCGGAGAATTTGGAGTGTGCCTGGATTCCATTCAGGAGGAAAAAGCGGAGACCGGCGTGTTCCAGTATTGGATTGCCGGCCGGTATGACGGCGGACCGGTTCCGCAGGGGATGCAGGTGTGTACCCTTCCGGAAGGGGACTGGGCCAAATTCCGCTGTACGGGGCCGATGCCGGGCGCCATGCAGTCGGTAAACACCCGGATTTTTCAGGAATGGCTGCCCACACTGCCCCAGGGGGAATCCGGTCTGTGTTTGGCGGGCCAGTATAATCTGGAGTGGTATTCCCAGGGGAATCTCCAGGCGGCGGATTACGAGAGCGCCATCTGGATTCCGGTAAAGAAAAAGTAAAGAAACAGCGGAACGCCCGTTTTTCAGGCGTTCCGCTGTTTGGCTGTATAGGGTCGGTCAGTTGTGCGGTTTTTGTACAACAGCCCCTGTACAAGAGGGAAAAACGAATTTATAATGAGGAAAACAGATGCCTTCTGTTTAAAAAGGCGGAGTGAAGGAGGAAGCCAAAATGAAAGCAGCACAGAGGCCATGGGCGCTGGTGCCGAATAAGATTGTGAGGTATCCGGGCGGCAGGGAAATTGACCGGTTCCGTGGGATTACCCCACCGGTGGATGATGGAAGACCGGAGGCCTGGGTGGGATCGGACACCTGCACTTTCGATGCCGGAAAAAGTGGGGATCCCTACGATGGGTGCGCGCGCTGTGTCTCCCCGGAAGGGGAGGAGATGTACCTGTTCGAGGCACTGGGCCGGGATCCCGGGGGGATGTTGGGCCATGCCCCGGGAATGCCGGAGCGCGAAAAACTGGGGGTGCTGGTTAAATTGCTGGACGCCCAGGAACAGCTGGGACTGCAGTGCCATCCCAGCCGCCCCTATGCCAAGGAGCATTTTTCCAGTGATTTTGGAAAAGAGGAGAGCTGGTATGTGATCGGCACGCGCACTGACAGCCCCGAGCCGCCGTATGTGCTGATGGGATTCCGGGAGGGCGTTACCCGCCGGGAATTTGAGGAGGCGTACGACCGGCAGGATATCCGGGCCATGGAGGCCTGCTGCCACAAAATCCCGGTGAAGACCGGTGATGTTTTCTTTATTTCGGCCGGGCTGCCCCATGCAGTGGGATGCGGCTGCTTTTTGGTGGAGGTGCAGGAGCCGTCGGATATCACCGTGGGATGGGAGCGCCTGCCCGATTCGGCCTCCCCACAGGAGCAGGAGTTTCACAAGCAGCGGCTGCTGGGCTGCTACGAATATGAGGGAAGCGATGAGAAGGAAAACCTGCGCCGTCATCAGGTACAGCCCCGGGTGATCCGAAGCGGGGACTGGGGCGAAGAAAAACTGATCATTGGACCGGAACAGACCTCCTATTTTTCCTTTACCCAGCTGGATGCCAGGCGTGAAGTGCCGCTATGGCAGCCCGGTACTGCCCAGGTGGCTATTGTGCTGGAGGGGCATGGGGTGCTGCGGTGCGGAGAGACCGACCGGCCCATTCAAAAAGGAGACGAGCTTTTCTTCCCCTTTGCCATGGATCCGGCCTGGATTCTCCCGGAAGAAGGAGAGCGGCTGTCGGTGATTCTGGCAAAACCCGCCGGCGCACGGTATCCCGAAAAAGAGACATAAAAAAGATTTCCTGCCATTTCGGCAGGAAATCTTTTTTTGTTTATCAGCCGATTTCTTCCCGGTCGTACATCATGACAATATAGGGGTGATCCTCTTTATACTCCGCCAAAGGTTTGGGATTGTCCACCCGCCCAATGGGCCGGACGCCTTCTCCGCGGACGGAAAGGAGGGAGTCCCCCAGTTCCTTCCGGCACACTGCGAGTTTTTCTGACAGGGCCTGTACAATTTCAGGGTGCTCTTCATAGACGTTATGCGTTTCCCCGATGTCTTCGCGCAGATTATACAGGGCCTGCAGGGGCTTCTCCTCTTTTGCCACATGCAGCTTCCAGTCTCCCGCCCGTACGCATTCCAGTGCTTCTTTAAAGTAATAGAAGAACTCTTTACGGGGAGAGGGCACGTCCTGGAACAGCAGATCACTGCAGTCGATCCCGTCTATTT
>JBJEQH010000094.1:0-3009 GCA_051881655.1 Candidatus Heritagella sp.
AAATAGTTTAATTGAATCAGTTACCATAGGAAATCTTTATGGAAAGCAGGAGGAGCCATAAATGGATTTGAATATGCTTCGATATTTTGTCACGGTGGCGGACGAGGGCAGCATCTCCCGCGCGGCGGAGGTACTGTTTTTGTCACAGCCCTCGCTCAGCCAGCAGATTCAGCGGCTGGAAAAGGAGATGAACACCCGGCTGTTCCTGCGGGAGGCCCGCGGCGTGGCGCTGACACCGGCCGGTCACCTCTTTCTCCGTTATGCGCGCAGTGTGCTGGAGCAGACCGCCAACCTGAAAGCGGAGCTGTCCTTTCTGGGGGAGGAGATCGCCGGGGAGACACGCATTGCCGCCGAATCGCTGTCCATTCCCCTGGCACGGCTGTACTGTGATTTCCGCCGGCTGCACCCCCATGCCCGGGCGGATTTTGTCCATCTGACCAGCGTGCCCACGCCGGAGATTGTGGTGACCACCAATGTGCTGGACCGCCTCGTCTGGAGCGGCCGGGAACTGCTGCATGAGGAGCTGCTGATCGCGCTGAACACCGGTCATCCGTTGGCCCGACGCACCGGTCTGTCTCTGGAGGAGCTGAAGGACGAGGTTTTCATCTTCTCACAGAACCGCGAGGTGGACCGCCTGGTCACCCGATACTGTGCGGCGGCGGGTTTTGTGCCCAAAGTGGCCATGGAGTGCTACAGTATGCACACCGTGACGGCGCTTGTATCCGAGGGAGTGGGGGTGGCGGTGCTGCCGGCCTACTGGGGCGCGTATAAGCCGGACAACGTGGCGCTGCTGCCCGTTTCCGGTGTGGACTTTTACCGCACCGTTTATCTGTACCATCCGCGCAGCGCCCGGCACAGCCGGGTGGCCAGGGCGTTCGAGGAATTTATCATGCAGAATATCCATACGCTCAATGAGAAGAGGGAAGGGGAGCGGCCGAATTAACGGGAGAAAAGAACAGGGCTCTCCGCCATTTTTGCGGAGAGCCCTGCTCTCTTACTCTATTGGGGGAGAGAGGAATCTTCCTTCCCCCTTTTTCTCTGCCGGCGGACAGACCGCTGCTTTTTCTGCGCCAGCTTTTCGCACCGGGGAAGGGATTTCCCCTGGTGGTGGGCCCTGCATGCCTCGCAGTTCCCGTGCCGCCCACAGTGCAGCCTCTTGCAGGGGCCAATGGGTGGGGTTCATCCATTTTTCTCCTCCTTTTTCTTTACCGGCCCACGTGGCGGCGAATCGCCTGAAACGACTGGTCGCTGATCACATGCTCCATCCGGCAGGCGTCCTCGGCGGCGGTCTCCCTGTCAACGCCCAGGCGCACGAGCAGATCGGTCAGGACGGTATGCCGCTCGTAAATTTTAAAAGCGAGTTCGCGCCCCGTTTCCGTTAAAGACAGACAGCCCTCTTCATCGGTGATGACATACCCGCCCTTTTTCAGCAGCCCCATGGCACGGCTGACACTGGGCTTGGAATAACCCATGTACTCCCCCACATCCACCGAGCGGACCCGATGGCTTTTCTGCGACAAAATATAAATGGTTTCCAGGTACATTTCACCGGATTCCTGCAGATGCACACCTTTCTCCTCCTTTTTCCGTAAAATCCAGTCCGCGAAACGGAAAGGTTTGCTATACGATAGCACAAAAGCGGCGTTTGCGCAACAAAGAATGCGGTTTTATGGGGAAAAGATCCCCACAGCAGGGGACTTTGGACAAGATTTTGAAAAAATGGGAAAAAAGGCTTGACAAAACAGGGAGGGGACGGTATGATAGTTCTTGGTTAGCGAAAGCTAACTTTTTACGGCCGCACAGGTTAGCGGCCGCTAATTAAGACAAAGAGGGTGCGCGAATGATGCCGCTTACATTTGCAGATGCCGGTGAAGATTATGTGGTCAGGAGAATCGGCGGGAAGCCGGAAGTGAAAAAGCATCTGGAAAACCTGGGCTTTGTGGTGGGCACGGATGTGTCCGTCATCAACACCATGGGGGGCAATGTCATCGTGAAGGTGAAGGAGTCCCGCGTTGCAATCAGTCAGGAGATGGCGCAGAAGATCATGATCTGATTTTTCTGTCCGTTTTTATCGCGAGGAAAAAAGGAGGAAACGAACATGAAGACGCTTCGGCAGGCAAAGATCGGGGATACCCTGAAGGTGGTAAAGCTCCATGGCGAGGGTGCAGTCAAACGCCGCATCATGGATATGGGCATTACCCGGGGGGTGGAAGTGGTTGTCCGTAAGGTGGCTCCTCTGGGCGATCCGGTGGAGATCACGGTCCGCGGCTATGAGCTGTCCATCCGCAAAGCGGACGCTGACATGATTGAGGTCGAGTAAACCGGCCTGACCGCAGGGGCAAGTGCCCCTTATTTCTTGCATATAGGTTAGCGAACGCTAACGGAAGGAGAGAATGACCATCATGGAACTGAGAATTGCCCTGGCAGGCAACCCGAACAGCGGCAAAACCACGCTGTTCAACGCATTGACCGGCTCCAACCAGTTCGTCGGAAACTGGCCCGGGGTTACGGTGGAGAAAAAAGAAGGAAAGCTGAAAAGGCACGCGGATGTCACCATTACGGACCTTCCCGGCATTTATTCGCTGTCCCCTTACACCCTGGAAGAGGTGGTTGCCCGAAATTACCTGATCAACGAGCGCCCCGATGCCATCCTGAATATTATTGATGGCACCAACCTGGAGCGCAACCTGTATCTGACCACCCAGCTGACCGAGTTGGGCATCCCCGTGGTTGTGGCCATCAACATGATGGACGTGGTGCGCAAGAAGGGGGATAAGATCCACACCGACGAGCTCTCGAAGGCGCTGGGCTGCAGGGTTGTGGAAATCTCGGCCCTGAAGAGCGACGGCATTATGGAGGCCGCCGAAGCGGCGATCGACGCCGCGCAGAACGGGAAGACCGTTCCCATGCACACCTTCTCCGGCCCGGTGGAGCACGCCATTGCCCACATTGAAGAGGCCGCCGTACACAGCCTGCCGGAGGAGCAGCAGCGCTGGTACGCCATCAAGA
>JBJEQH010000095.1:0-3009 GCA_051881655.1 Candidatus Heritagella sp.
TACGCCCCGCAGATAAACCCGTAACCCGAGCTGACAATGGTGCCCACCGCCGAAATCTGCCCCTGTGTGCGCAGGAAGAAATTGATCAGGCTGGACAGCGCCGTGCCGAACAGGACCAGTAAAAATACATCCAGCAGCAGATACAGCACATCCTCTGCGGTCATGTACCAACCCATACCGGCCACATAAGCAAGGCCGATCCCGGCAGCGGCCAGGCAGATCAGCAGGGTCGAGAGCAGGGTGGAAACATAATATCCCATCGCCAGCGTGGAGGATTTGACCGGGGCAATGGTCAGATCCCGCCGGCTGTCGTTCACCCGGTCCTGCACCATCAGCAGATTGGAACAAAACGCCACCGTTACACAGGAAACCGCCAGAATGGACGAGACCAGCTGGCCGCCCACACAGCCGTTGATCAGTTCCTCCGCCAGATTCAGCCCCGGCGGCAGGGCGGAGAGAAAGCTGTCCCGATAGACATTCCCCAGGAACGTCGCATACAGCACCAACAGGATCACGGGGGTGATCAGCGAGGTGAAAAACATCCCCTTATCCTTGAAAAACAGCCGGGTATTCCGTTTGATCAGAGCACACAGCACTCTCATTTTCCGCCACCTCCCATCAGGTTCTTCCCGGTAACCGCCAGGAAGACGTCGTCCATTTTCCCCTTGGTAATCTCGTAATCGCGGAAAATGGCGGGTTGCTGCAGAATCAGTTGCGTGGCCTTCTCCGTGTTCTCCACCGGCACGCGGTAACCGTCCCGCAGAATTTCGTACGGCCGCCCGAAGGACCGGATTTCCTCCTCGCTGACCTGATACAGCGTGATAAAGTCGCCGGTGTACGTGTTTTTCAGCGTGAGGGGCGTGCCCTCGGCCGCGATTTTTCCGCTGTCCAGAATCACCACATAATCGGCGTCCGCGGCCTCCTCCATATAATGGGTGGTCAGAAAAACGGTCATGTTCTCGGTTTTCCGCAGATTGTCCACCACGTCCCACAGCGTTTTTCTCGTCTGCGGGTCAAGGCCCGTGGTGGGTTCATCGAGAATCAGGATATCCGGCCGATGCAGCAGCGCCCGGGCGATATCAATTCTCCGGCGCTGCCCGCCCGACAGCTTTCCCACCGTGCGCCGCAGCAGATCCCCGAAGCCGAGCATTCCGGACAGCTCCTGCAGCCGGTCCTTAAAGGCGCGGCCGTGAATCCCGTAAAGGGCCGCGCGGCTCTCCAGATTCTCATAAACGGTCAGCGCCTTATCCAGCACCGAGTTCTGAAACACCACGCCCAGCGCCCGCTTGACCTTCTCCGGGTTCTCGGCGGGTTCGAACCCGTTGATTTTTACGCTGCCGCTGTCCTTGCGCAGCTGGCCGCACAAAATATTGATCGTCGTGGATTTCCCCGCACCATTTACGCCCAGAAACGCGAACAGTTCGCCCTCTTTTACGCGAAAGCTCAGGTCCTGCACGGCTTTCACTTCGCCAAAGCTCTTATACAGGTGCTGGATTTCGATTACGTTCCCCATCCCCGGTCTCCTTTCTTTCACCGGCCTCCTTCCGGCCGGCAGCCCTTTTCAAAAACTCCTTTTTCTTTTATTCGGTCAGATACTTCTCCCAGTACAGCTCTTCCGCGTTTTGGCAGCTGGTAAAATTGGCCCGCAGCATCCGGCAGAGATAGTCCGCTTTCTCCCGGATTTTGGGGGAGGAAAAGCCCTCGTACAGCTTTCCGTCTCTATACGATGCGTACAGCTTCTGCGCCATTACCGCCCGGTCCTCGGTGGGGAAGGTCTTGCTGTATGACTCCAGGAAGTATGCACCGGCCGGATTTTCATAATAGACGTCCTCCAGAGAGATCTGGGCCTGGTACGACATGGCAAACGAACCTTCCGGGGAGAGCCGGTCCCAGTCCTCCAGCCACTGTGCCGCGATATGATTATCAAAAAAGTGCATACATTCATGGGCCAGCACTTCACTGAAGTACCGCTCGCTGCCGATGCCCTCCACCACGATCAGCGGATGCCCGTACAGCGTGGAGCAAAAGCCGTCGGCCGACGAAACCTCTCCGTCCTCCAGGATGGCATCACTGATGTACAGCCACAGCTCCTGTCCTTCCCCCGCTTCCCGGATCATTCCCTCGGGCAGCAGGGAGAGATAGTCGTAAACCGCCTGGGTATACGTCAGGCGCACCTCCTCGGAAACGGGCGGGCAGACGTAAAACATCACGCTGTGGTCGTCCTCCACCGTATCAAAGAAGACCTGCACCCCGAATTCCTGTTCGATCTGCTCCACCAGGGCCAGCAGCTCGGCATCGCCGGACGGCGTCTGGAAGATGGAATCATCGGGAGACTCCGTTGTGGAATAGGAGAAGCGCCCCGTATACGTCAGCTCCTCCAGCTTGAGCACATAGGTGGCATACCCATCCGAGGTCCCCGCCAGGACGACCGCCGTGCTGTCCCCGGCAAAGCAGACCGAGCGGACCTGTCCCAGATCCAGGCCGTCGGTATACCGGGTACCCTTCAGATCGTAGATCTTCAGCAGGCCATCCATGGTGGTTCCGGCCATGGCGTCCTGCGAACCGGCGATCATATACTCATTTTCGGCATCGGCCGCAAAGAACTGCAGCTCCGGGGAAGTGGTGGTGCGCAGAATATAGCCCCGTCTGTTCGTTTCCACAAGGTACGGCGATACCAGATGAGCGGACGGCCGTCTGTTCACATCCGTGACCGTGCCGTTTGCCTCCATGCGATACAGGTTTCCCTCCGGGCTGTGGAACAGAAACGCCGTGCCGTCCCAGGCGAGAATCTCACTGGTATAAACTCCGGCGCTCACGTCCACCGGGGCACCGGCCTTCCGGTCATACAGGGCCGCCTGTCCGTTCATCGCGCTGGCATAGCAGGCAAGGGTTCCATCCGGGCTGAGAAGAAACGCGGTAATATATTCGTTATCGCCGATTTGGTCCGTTCCGGTCTGGCGGCACTGGGCATCATACAGGGTCAGCGTCCCCGTATCACAGTCCAGGCAG
>JBJEQH010000096.1:0-2980 GCA_051881655.1 Candidatus Heritagella sp.
CCGTGGAGGGGTGTCCGAGTGGTTTATGGAGCTAGTCTTGAAAACTAGTGATCTCGCAAGGGACCAAGGGTTCGAATCCCTTCCCCTCCGCCAATTTGATTTTCAAGTGAGTTTCACGCTTACTTTTCATATCGCTTCCTATAGGAAGAATGGAACTTTACACCTGGAGAAATACCCAAGTGGTGAAGGGGCTCCCCTGCTAAGGGAGTAGGTCGGGTAACCGGCGCGAGGGTTCAAATCCCTCTTTCTCCGCCAAGAATCCACCGTAATTCTGCGAGAATTACGGTGGATTCTTTATATATGAAAACAGCAGAAGAGCAATCCGCCTTACTGCATGGGGAGCCTTTCGATCCCGGAGTGGTCTGGTGAGGAACTGCATCAAAAGGAAAAAGCCGCAGGCAACAGTGCCTGCGGCTTTGCCATATGGATTGTATGGAAAAACAAATCCGGATTTTTCGGGGGCCAGGTGCCGGGGATTTTGCAGAAGAATCGGGAATTCCCCCGTTATTCTTTTTGCTGCTGCCAATAATGGAGCTTTGGCAGCTGTGCTTCAAAAAAGGCCCGTGCCTGCTCGGCCGGCCAGTTCTCGTTGGACATGTGCGCAACGAGAAAATCGGTCAGTTCCGGAAGACTCGTATAAACGAAAGTGCCGTTTGTATAGCACCACTTGCAGTATTCTTCATTGAAGGTACCGTCCGGCTCTTTGCTGATTGAAGAATCATCCAGGGGCATTCCGCAGCATTGGCAGATCAGCTTCCGGGGAGAACCCAAAAGAGTATTGATGGAAACATTAAACAACTGCGACAGCAGTTTCAGAGTTTCCGTGTTGGGGATGGTTTCACCGGTTTCCCAGGGGGAGACCGCCTGCCGGGTTACATGAATTTTTTCCGCAAGTTCATCCTGCGAGAATCCGTTCTTGGTACGGAGTTCCCGGATAATATCCTTTGTTTCCATAAAAATCACCACCTTGCTGCTATTATACCATTTCTGCTGCATGGAGCCAAGCAACCGGTTGTTGCTGTTTGTTCGGATCAGCAGGGCCAAAATCCTGCCTGCCACAGGTGGTGCGGATTAAAGCGATGGGGCGGACGGGAACCGGTATCTTGTGATTTTTCCTGGGTTTTGGGCATAGAAATGGGAGGCCTGCGGAGGAAGGGACGGGTATCCACTGAAAACGCAGGAGTTTTGAAAAAGTGAGGACTCCAAAACAGGAAGGCAAGAGGTAGAAAAAGGGAGAACACTGGATTCCACCGGGTTTATGGTGTTTCACAACAAGATACGGGGATTAAGTATGAATTTTATTGACAAAATGACGGTACAATGCTATACTGAACATAGTTCATTATGGGAGGGAAAGAGCATCAATACGGTTATCACATCCAGAGAAGCGATTCTTGCCAAATGCGTGGAAATGGCCGGGGAGAAGGGGGCCGCCTCGATCAATATCCGGGCGGTTGCAAATGCGTGCCATGTTTCCGTCGGCTCGATTTACTACTATTTCCCGTCAAAGGCCGATCTCGTCTGTGCCATGATTGAGGAAATATGGAACGATATTCTCCGTACCGGTGACCAGGCCATGCCGCTCCATTCTTTTCCCGATTGTGTGGCGTGGATTTTTGCCAATGGAAAGGCCGGGCTGAAAAAGTATCCCAATTTCTTTTTTGCCCATTCCATGAGTTTTGCCGGTGACGAAAAAGAACGTGGGCGCCGTGTGATGGAGCAATGCTTTTCCCATATCAGGGCGGGATTGTCCGAAGCCCTGCAAAAGGATGAAAAGGTGAATCCCGGGGCTTTTTCCGGGGAATTTACCCGTTCTGATTTTGTGGAGTTCGTGTTTACCTCTCTGCTCACGCTGTTTGCCAAAGAGGAAGACTCCT
Source organism: Candidatus Heritagella sp. (assembly GCA_051881655.1). Classification (GTDB taxonomy): domain Bacteria; phylum Bacillota; class Clostridia; order Oscillospirales; family Acutalibacteraceae; genus Heritagella. The sequence continues at coordinate 1,878 of JBJEQH010000096.1, forward strand.
GCGCTGTATTGAACGAGGTGGTCCGCCGGGTCCTTTACGGATGACTCCGGAAAACTATCAGGCGATTGCGACAGCAACTGCTGATCAAACAAAGAGGAGAATGATCATGGATAAAACATCAATGAAGAGCATCCGAATTGTGGACAATTTCTACCAGTCCTCCAGCTTTTTCCCCATGCCCACTATCCTTGTGGGGACCCTTTGCCCGGATGGATCCACAAGCTATGGCGCTTACTCGCTTTGCTTCCCGTTTTACATTGCGGGCAAAGACTACTACGCCATGATCCTGAATTGCAGAAATTCCTCCAATACCTGCAAGAATATTCTGCGTACCGGGAAGGCGTCCCTCAACTTTGTGCCCGATGACAAAAAGATTTTGCGGGAGTGTGTCCGGCTGGGATTCCCGGGGGACAGCTCTGCTGAAAAGATGAAGGATTTCTCCCTGACCATGAAAGACGGAGAAATGGCCCAGGAGCATCCTGATGAGGCCTTCCCCAAAATTGTGGAGGAGAGCTTCCAGGTGTTTGAGTGCAGCTGGATGAAGGAAATCGACGGGGCCCAGGACGACGTGGTCAAGGATACCTATGAACCGCCGTTCCACACCTGCAACGGGATCACCTCTCCGGCCGGCGCGCACTTTATTCTGCGCATTGATAAAATCCTGCTCAAAGAGAAATATCGTCAGAGCATTTTAAACGGTGTTTCGGCACAGGGATTTCCTCCCCTGCCCGTGGATTATGGGTATCGGGACAGCAAGAATTTCTGGATCAGCCGGAAGAAGCGCCCCTATGCGGAAAAGATTCAGGCCAAAGGGGTGGATGTGCAGTCGGTACTGTACGCCGGAAACCGCATTGATCCCCGGGTTCAGTTTTCGAAGGAAGCCTGTGAAACCCTGACGAAGGTGCCGCGCATCTTTTTGGTGAATGTCCTCAAGGGCTGTGTGGATTGGGCCCTCGAACACAATGTTTCTCTGCTGGAACCGGAGCATATGGCGATTATCCGCGATAAACGCGCGGAGGATAAAAAGAAATAAGAGGGAAAATGTCCTCCAATGGCTTTCCTTTCTTTTCTGTAAAAACATCCGAGACCTTTTTAATTTTCTC
>JBJEQH010000097.1:0-2973 GCA_051881655.1 Candidatus Heritagella sp.
GCCGCCACAACCGAGGAATCCACCCCGCCAGAAAGGGCGAGAAGAACCTTTTTGTCACCAATCTGCCCGCGCAGCGCCGTAATCTGTTCCGCGATAAAATTCTCGGCCAGCTCCGGTGTGGTGATGCGCTCCATCATTTCAGGACGAACATTGTTTGCCATCTTACTATCTCCCTCCGATTTGTATCCACTCATGTCCATTTTTCATGAGATACCTTCATTATACGTTTCTTTTTTTATTTGCACAAGGGGTTCTTCCCAAAGGACTTTCCGGCTGCCGCAATAAACATTTCAGGCGTTGGCAAGGTTTATCCCCGCCGGATTTCCCCCTGCTCCTGGGCCCGCCAAAAATCGTCCCGCTGCAATATCACCGGAGTGATCGCCGAGCCATGAAAGAAAGAAGAAGCCCCTATCGCTTTTCCTCCCCATTTTTCCATCAGCCTTACCGTTGCATCCCGTGCTCCGAGATAAATGGTATCCACCTGCTGGGAGAACAGATCCCGCAAGGAGTACAGCGCCAACTCCTGGCCGATATGCTGCCCCCGGTACTCTTTTTTGACCGCAAAACGTCCCCAATGAACCTTTCCCTCTTCCCGCCAGGCCGCCACCGCCCCAATGGGTACGGAATCCTTCACCGCACACCAGTATTGCGGAGCAAGAGAGGGCAAAACCGGAACTTCCTCCGGGGGAATCCCCTGCTCACCAGAAAAAACGTCAATCTGCAGCTTTTGCAAAGCGGCTGTTTCCGAAGGAACCGCCCTGCGAAAGAGCACCTCATTATTCTCCTCTTTCATCTGACTCTCACGGCCTTTCACATTTTTGAAACACAGTCCTGCCAATAGGCACACACGGCATTCGCCGCTATGTTGTCGCAGTTAATCCCCTTCTGCCCGCATATCTCCTCAAAATCCTGCAAAAACCAATGGATGGATTGCCGCAGCTGCTCCCGGTTTTGGAAAAAATCCACGCTGCAATCATACCTTTTCAGATGTTCCTGCTTTTCCTTTGGGAGAAAGGCGGATTTGTTGGCGGGGCCTCCCCACCGAATCTGATCGTAGGCCGTCAGCAGCAGGGACTGATGGGTTTCAAACAGGGTTTGCATAACACCGCGCAGCTTAAAATAATCCCTTCTCCGTAAATACTTGGCCGACATATGCACATGATACCAGTAGGTGCGGCACAGACGGTCGAGATCGCTGTCCCAATGCTGTCCCTGGGGGCTGTTCCGGCAGAGCTTGCGTACCTCTCCATACGGATCCCATACCACATCTTTTTTCCGCAGATTCGTGTAGTGAATCCGGCACATAAAGTCATCCAGATGCGCCTGATTCAGCAGAAATACGTCAAACTGAAAAACCTGTTCCCCTTTTTTCAGCAGGTACCCGTTATTGACCATGCACTCGCTGTTAAATTCCTCTTCCCAGCACAGCAGAACCTGGTCGCACAGCGCGGCGAGAAGCACCGGCACACGCTGCTCGGTTTTCTCAAAAGAGTTCTTCTCCACCAAAAACACGATATCCACATCCGAATACTCATCGGACAATCCGTGCATCGCCGAGCCGAAATTCCAGGCACCCAAAATTCCTGGTTCTGCCTGCATCTGTCCCATAAAGCCGTCAAAAATCCGGGATAACTCCTGATTCATACATGGTTCCCCTTTCTCTCATCGGATTACCGAATGGCTGTGAATATAAAATTCCTCCTGGCTGGGCCGGAACTCCTTTTTCTTTGGCGCAAACTGTTCATCGAAGCGCCGGGCCTCTTCCTCATCGATGTGATAAGCCCGGCTTTCCCGGTAGTACCATTGCCTGCCGTCCAGAGCTCCCTCATGCAATTCCTTGACCAGCATGGCAGCCGGGTATACTCCTTTTTCCAGACAAACGTGGTATTTCCGGCAGCTTTTGAACCCGCGTGCCACATAATTATCCGGGTTGCCAAAAATAACGATCACATCATATCCCAGCTCTTCGGCACGGCGGAAAGAATGCTCCAACAAAAGCCGCCCATATCCCCGGCGCTGATACGCCGGCAGAATGCTGAGGGGACCAAAAGTCAAAATCGGTTTACAGAATCCGGACTCATCCACGAGAGCGGCCCTTGTGTACATCACATTCCCAATGATCTCCCCGTTTTGCTCCAGTACAAAGGCGAGCTCGGGAATAAAGTCCTCGTGGCGGCGCATGATGTGGACCAGATAATGCTCATCGCATCCCGGCACATTCACATTCCAGAAAGCCTCCCGTGTGAGATTCTCCACCGCCGCGTAATCCCGCTCCGTTTCCTTTCGAATCATCAGGTTTTCCATTCCTCTTCCCCCTTGTTCTCCACAAAATCCATCCGCACCAATGCCTTTCCATTGGGCAGAGCCGTCTCTTTTTCCAGCACCTTCCGGTACCCGACCGCCTCCATGCGGGCAAGCAGATCCCCTTCCTCAACGGAGTGATGAATGGTTTGCAGCCCGTCAAAAACATGCTGGTAGGGTGAGTCGGATACGAAGGAATCCCCCGTATCCCGCTGCAGAACACAGGACACCGCCTGCGGCCTTCCCCGCTCTACAATCCCCTGAAAGCAGGCAGAACCGATATACTCAATCAGCAAATTGGCAATCAGTACATCGGCCCGCGGCAGCTGCAGAGCCGGATCGGTCAAATCCACACAGACCGTTTGCAGAATTCCCTCCAATTGCGGGTACCGCCGCTGGCACTCCCGCAAATATTCGGGATTGATATCCACGCCATAAACCCGCTGCACACGGTCCCGGTTGATATGCTCCAATCCATTCCCCACGGCAACTCCCAGAATCATCACCGTTTTCCCTTTGTAAGCCGAAAATTGCTCCCGCATAATGGCATTGAGCGCCTGTAGCTGAAAAACACTGTCCAAACGCATGTGGTCTTCATAATCCTTCCATGCAATTTTCTGCCACGGATTCTCCATAAACTCCCCTTCTCTCCCGTTTTTTTCATTCTATCAT
>JBJEQH010000098.1:0-2957 GCA_051881655.1 Candidatus Heritagella sp.
GCCGCACTGGCCGTTCGGCCGCGTGGCCGTTGCCGGGCTTCGGGGTGGCCCTCATGGCGGCGCGCTACGCAACGAGCGCGGAAACCATGGCGCGATTGCCCAGGCGAAAGCATGGCCACCAAGAAAAGCAATTCAGGCGAATTAGCGCGGCGGGGAGACCGCCGCTTACAAAAACCAACATTTTGTATAATTGGCCTGCGGGCCAATTACAAGCCCCGCAAGGGGGTACAAAATATTGGGGTTTTTGTATAATTCGGGCATGGTGATACCCGTCACAAAGTGGTTCGGCCATGCTTTTCCGCTTGGGCAATGGGCGGCCTTTGCGGGAACCTCCCCCATCCCCCCCCGCCCCCTTTCCAAGGGAAGGGGGAGCGTGCTCTGAGGACGCTACTGCCGCGTCCTACCGAAGCCAGAGCGCAGCCATATAGCAACTATGTAGCATCAATAGCGCAGCCCTACCGCAGCCCGAGCGAAGCCATACAAAACAAAACCATAAAAAAAGCGCCCTTTCCCCCCCAGCCAACCGATTGCAGGGAAAAAGGCACTCGAATTATACAAAATTCATGTTATTGCATAATTGATAAATCAATTATACAAAACAGAATTAATTTTGTATAATTCGCTTTGCAGGTCGGTGGGCTGGGGGCTTGTGCTATGCACAGCCCCCTCCTTTCCATGTTTCTTTCTCGTCACTCATCTTACCACGGTTTTTACCATTTGTCCAGTCACAAAAAAGTATTGACAAAACAGAGAGCAGGCCCTATAATGAAGTTGTGCGACGGGGACGGACACACCGTTCATTGGGTCTCTGCCCGGCTACGGCTGGGCTTTGATCGATTGCAAGCCGCTGCGGCTTTCAATATACTTTCCATGATCTTACTCATAAAAAGGGCACGGCTTACGCCGTGCCCTTTTTATTTGCTATGAGAAAGTCTTCACCTTTAAGGGGGAAACGGTGGAAAGCGCGCGGCGCTTCACACCGTTTCCCCCTTACTACTGCGAGGGCCTACCCCTTTCAAGGCTCCCCAATGTCAGCTGCGGCAAGAATCACAACGCCGCATTCGCTGTTCCTCGGCTCATCTGCGCGAAGATCGCGCCCCACCTGTGCCAGCACCCGCAGCGATTCGCAAGCTGCTTTACACAGCTGGGGAAGGTATTCCCCGGATTCTGAAGCCCGAAGTTCCATATCCTCGGCCATATCCCGCACCAGCCCGGAAAGTGATGCATAAGCGCTCACAAGATAGCCATGGGCATCATCCACATCATCCGGCCGAAAAACCGGTGCCGCTTCTTCCATTGGCATATTCTTCACTTCTTCCACTTTTTAACCACCTTTCTATCTCGTTCATCCAGCACATCAGCCAGCGCATACAGCGCAGTAACTGCCGGGTCTGTGTGGCGCAGCTCACGCTGCACCGCCGCAAGATCGCCTGTTTTTCTGTACTCAGCCACCGCGTACATCTTCCGCATACTGTGCGGACTGAGATGAGCCTCCAGCTTTTTCCCGTCTATCCGGTATAACGTGGCAGCTCGACGAAGGTCTTTGTAGACCGTTGTGCGGCTGCGATGCTTTGTCTCGTCGCACCTCCCTTCCCAGACATAAATAATCCCCGCCTGTTGCAGCATCCGCACCCGCAAATCTTTCCGCAGATAGACCCGCCGGTTTTTTCCCGTCTTCTGCTCCCGAACGGTGACGCGACCATTCCCGCAGCATGAACGCCGCACCTGCTCCGTCCGGAGGGAGAGCACGTCACTGATGCGCAGTCCCGTGGTCATGGATACCTCCAGCGCAAGCCGGTTTTCAGGCATCAGCGCCGTCAGTATCGCACGCACCGCGCCGGGTTCAGCCCATTCCGATCTCATTTTCCCCTCCTTTCAACAATCCCAGAACTGATGATTCGCCCAGTGCGCGCTCACCCAGAACGCGCACAAGGACGCCATCCATCCCATCAATGACGCCGAGCCAGCCGCCGCATTGTGCCTCACTTTTCAGCAAAGGCAGCAGCTTTTCATCTGGCAGGCGAAGCACTACATTTTGTGGTTCTGCTATTTTGCCGCCATGGATATAGTAGCGACCACCGAGAGGGCCGCTTTCGCCGGCCTTTTTTTCTATGCTTGCATCGTCCCACAGGCGTTCCCCCTGCTTTCCTATATACTTGCACAGATAAGCAGCAGCGCCGCCGGGATCCCCATACAAGAAAATCGCCGTACTAAAGCCGTACCGCCATTCAGGAACGTTATAGATCGGATGGCCCTTCCCGTCTGCATGGCCGCTGTCCACAAGCCGCAGCGCAGCAGAATTGCAAAGGAAATGGTAATGATACCCGGCGCTGGCGTGATGCTCTTCCGGAACGCCAAGATAGCGCAAGCCGCTGCGCTGCACCCGGTTTCCCAACCACTTGTTCATCTTCTTCACCACCTCCGCGAATTCGGCCCGGCCCGGTACCTTTTCCGGGTCAAAGGTCACCGTCACAAAGAGGTCGAACTCCCCGCAGCGTGCCAGATCATACACCCGCCGCCGCGCTCGGGACTTCGCCCGTGCCCGGCTCTTGTCGGGGTCTGCAACCCCCGCTTTTTTCGCCTCGGCGCGTTTCTGCCTTTCCGCTGCATCAATCGCAGCCCAGATCATATCCTCCTCTGCCGTCTGTTCCAGAACCGGAGCATAACCGGGTTTGCGGAAAATCGACCGATTGCTCAGCATCACCCTGCCAATTGTCCCATCAGGATAGACCGTGAGCCGAACATTCCCCCGGATTTCTTCGGAGGTCACTATGTTTCTTCCCATTTGAGGCAATACTGTGCATATAATCAAGTATATGTCCCCGACATAAATGTCGGGAACATACCGGAACGCCTCTCTCTTTGGGCCGCCCTTTCGTGCTCACCCGCTCACCCGGCCCCAGCCGCACTGGCCGTTCGGCCGCGTGGCCGTTGCCGGGCTTCGGGGTGGCCCTCAT
>JBJEQH010000099.1:0-13229 GCA_051881655.1 Candidatus Heritagella sp.
GGCGCGGGCAGATGCTGCCGGTTCAGCTCCTGCGCGATCTCGCCGCTTCCCTTCCCCCAGAAAAACCAGACCGCCATGCCCCGGATGACCGCGGCCTCCGTGGGCACCGGCAGCAGGCGGCCGTTCTCCCCCTTCCGATAGCCGTAGGGCGCACAGGAGCCCATAAACCGCCCGGTCTCCCTCCGGGCGGCCAGCGCCGCGCGCACCTTGCGGGAGATATCGCGGGCGTACAGGTCGTTGATCACCGACTGGAACGGGGCGAAATCATTGGCGCTGGTCTGCACCCCGGTATCAATCCCCTCCCCCAGGGAGAGGAACCGGATTCCCCGGCGGGGAAAGTAGTGGTCCAGATAATAGCCGGTGGCGGTGTAGTCGCGCCCCAGCCGGGACAGGTCCTTGACCAGCACCACATCCACCTTCCCCTCCTCCACCGCCTGACACAGGGCGGTAAAACCCGGGCGCTGAAACGTCAGTCCGCTGACCCCGTCATCCACAAATTCCCCCGCAAGGGTCCATTTCCGGCACCGGACCTCTTTTTCCAGCAAAACCCGCTGGCTTCGGATGCTCTCGGATTCCTTCTCCCCGTCCTCCCGGGAGAGGCGCAGGTAAATGGCTGCCCGCATCTTTCTTCCCCCCTTCTTTTGGGAAAGATATGCAGGGGGAGCCTGTCCTTATCCCCCACCGGCACCCGCCCCGCCGGGCGCCGATGCCAGTTCGATAAACAGCCCGCCTTCGGAAAAAAGCAGCGCCGTATTCTCATCAAAAATGCGGGCCGGTACCGTATTAAAAAGAAAATCGCAGGTCTCTGCGGGAAAACGGGTACCGGCGGAAAACCCGGCCGCGCGGGCCGCCTGGGCGCTTTCCTCCCGGCGGCACCCGGCAAAAACCCACGGGGTATAGCTTTTCAGCAGCCGGCACAGCTTCTGCCCGATTCTCCCGTATCCGGCCACCACACACCGGCTTTTGATCAGGGACCTTTTGCTGTGAAAAACGGCCAGCGCCACGGCCCCCTCAGCCGTCAGGGCCGCATTTTCCTGCAAAAAATCCTCCTGTTCTCCGTAATCGAACAGCTGCAGCTTTTCACTTCCCGGCAGAAAACGGTGCAAAAGCCCGCAGGAACCGGCCCAGACGGGGTGCCCCTGCAGCGACTGACTCAGCTCTTCATCCAGCGGGATTTTCCCCGGCCCGCTTACGGTATGCCCGTCCCGGGTAACCGGATAGGGCAGAAGAATGGGGCCGCAGCGGCGGGCCAGCTGCCGGGCACAGGCGCAGTCGCTGTCCGGCAGGCCGCAGGTATGCACCTCGTATCCCTTCCCGGAAAGGGAGCGTGCCAGCCATGTCATCCGTTCGTCGCCGCCCAGAATTCCGAATCGTTCGATCGCCAAACCCTCCCTTCCTTTCTCTTACCTTTATTGTATGGACGGCGCCTGCCCCTTGTGAGAGGGATGGGAAAGAAAAATTTTGCCGCAGCCTTTATTTTCCGCCCCTTTGGGCTTATAATAAATAGGATATTATTCCTGAATCGAGAAAAAAGGAGTCTGTTTTTATGGAAAACAAAAACCTTCTGGATACATGCCATCACATTCACTTTGTGGGGATCGGCGGCAGCGGGATGTGCCCCATCGCCGAAATCCTGTTCCACCGCGGGTATGCCATCAGCGGTTCCGATATGAACGAGGGCGATACCCTGGACCGCATCAAATCCTACGGCATCCCCGTCTTCATGGGGCACCGCGCCGAGAATATCCAGGGGGCGGATCTGGTGGTATACACCGCCGCTGTGAAAGCCGATAACCCCGAGCTGGCCGCGGCCCGGGCGGCCGGTATCCCGTGCATCGAGCGCTCAGTGATGCTGGGGCTGCTCAGTGACCGGTACGGGGATTCCATTGCGGTTTCGGGCACCCACGGCAAAACCACCACCACCGGCATGATCACCACCCTGTTCCTGCAGGCGGGCAAAGACCCCAGCTGCGTGATCGGCGGAAAGCTGCCGCTGATCGGCAGCAACGGCCGCGCCGGGAAGAGCGACACCCTGGTGTGCGAAGCCTGTGAGTATGTGGACACGTTCCTGCATTTGCACCCGGCGGTCTCGGTCATTCTGAATATCGACAACGACCACCTGGATTATTTCGGCACCCTCGAGAATATCATCAAATCCTTCCGCCGGTTTGCAGAGCAGACCAGCCGCCTGCTGGTGATTAACGGCGATGACGATAACACCCGCAAGGCGGTGGAGGGACTGGACCACGCCGCCGTGATCACCTATGGCTTTGGGGAGGAGAACCGTTTTTCCGCCCGGGAGATTCAGGATATTCCCGGGGCCCGGGAGCAGTTTGTCATCTATAAGGATGGCCAGCCCCTGTGCCCGGTTTCGCTGTCGGTACCGGGCCGCCACAATATCCTCAATGCGCTGGCCGCCGCGGCCGTGGGCGATTTCTTCGGGATCAGCCCGCAGCAGATTCAGGAGGGACTGCACGCCTTTACCGGGGTACACCGCCGGTTCGAGGTGCTGGGCGAATTTGACGGGGTTACCGTTGCCGATGACTTTGCCCACCACCCCACCGAGCTGACCGCCTCGCTGACGGCGGCCATGCACATGGGCTTCCGGCAGGTGTGGGCGGTTTTTCAGCCGCACACCTACTCCCGCACCTATCTGCTGCTGGACGATTTTGCCAAGGCGCTGCAGATTCCGGATCATGTGGTGATGACGGAAATTCTGGCCGTGCGCGAGGAGAACACCTACGGCATTTACACCAAGGACCTGGCCGCCAAAATTCCGGGCAGCTGCTGGTTCCAGAGCTTCGAGGAGATCGCCGGATATGTGATAGAAAAGGCCCGGCCGGGCGACCTGATCCTGACGCTGGGCGGCGGCGATATCTATAAATGCGCCAACCTGATTGTGGAAAAATACCGCGCCCGGTCCTGACCCTCTGGCTTATCATTCAAAACGGCTCCCCATGCAGATTCCGTCTGCACAGGGAGCCGTTTTTTCCGGCTGCTTTTCAGCGCATGGGGCGGCGGGAACGGTGATCCCGCCGGATCTCATCGCTCCAGTCGGCCGAAAGGGGGCTGTTTTCGCGCACACAGGTAACCGCCTGCTCCACCACCTTAAAATTCAGCTGGGTGCCCGCTGCGTCGCAGTGATAGTCCACGGCCCGGTCCTCCCGGATGCCGTAGGAGACGGCGGTGGCCGCCGAGTCGATATTGGCGCCGAGGAACAGGAACTCCCATCCCTCTGCCTGCTTTTTCTCGATCATGGCGCGCACCTGCGGCTGGGTATAGCGGCGGCTGGCGTTCTCCATGCCGTCGGTCATAATCACAAACAGGGTGTGGCCGGGCACATCCTCCCGCCGGATGTAGCGGTGAACCCGCTCGATGTGCCGCACGGCGCCGCCCAGCGCATCCATCAGCGCGGTGCAGCCGCCCACCTGAAAATCCTCCGGGCGCATAAAGGGAACGGCCGGAAGGGGCAGCCGGTCGTGCAGAACACGGCTCTCCCCGTTGAACAGAACGGTGGAAACCCACGCATGCCCCGGCTTTTTCTTCTGCTTTTTCAGCAGCGCATTGAAGCCGCCCACGGTGTCCCCCTCCATTCCGGCCATCGAACCGCTGCAGTCCAGTACAAAAACAATCTCCGTCTTCTCTTTCAAAAATTCCCGTCTGTTCTCCATGGTCAAAACCTCCTGCAAAAAATGGGATCGCGGTTTGGGGGCTCTCCCCTCACCGTGATCCCATTGTACCGGTTTTTCCCGGGCAAAAGGTCGCCTGACAGGCGACATTTTACCGGCCGCCCAGCAGATTCTGGTCAAAAGCAAACAGCGTTTCGTTAATTGCGAAAATGTCGTACTCCCGCTGGCGGATGAAATACTCGACGATAATGTCAAACTTGCTGCTGTGGGAAAGGGCATACCCGGCGCTCTCCAACAGGGCCCGGGTCTCGCGCAGAGAGAGCCGCAGGGAAACCGCAAAGGCCAGCACGGTGGGCTTGCTGGGCTGGTACGCCGGATCGCTGCGGATTTTGGAGAACAGCCGCCGGTCGATGTTGGCCCGTTTGTAGCACTGGGAATCGGTCATCCCCTTTTCCCCGATTTTGCGCAGCAGCATCGCGGAAAAGCCCTCGTCCTGCTGCCGCAGTGCCTCCTCCAGCGTGAGAGGACGCATTTGCGCCGGTGCGGGAGCCTGCGCAGACGCTGCGGGAGCAAAATCCCGGGCCGGGGCCTGCGGGCGGTCATAATCCTGCGGTTCGGGGCGCCGGCGCCTGTCCTGCGCATGTATCTCCTCGACATAATTCGCGTCGATATAGCGGCGGATCTTTTGATACCGCTTTTCGCCGATCTGCACGCTCTCCCGGTCGAACACCACCAGATAAATCTGCATCTCGTGCTGCTGCAAAAACTCTTCGAAGGCCTGCATGGCCACCTGCAGCGCTTCCTCCCGGGGGTACCCGTAAATCCCCGCCGAGATCAGCGGAAAGGCAATCGACCCGCATTCGTACTGCCGGGCCAGCGCCAGCGCATGGCGATAACAGGAAAGCAGGCACTCCTTTTCCCCGGCCGTGCCGCCCTGCCAGCGGGGCCCCACGGTGTGGATCACATACCGGCACGGCAGCCGGTACCCCTTTGTCACCCTGGCCTGCCCCGGGGGACACCCGCCCAGTGTGCGACATTCCTCCAGCAGCTGCGGCCCGGCCGCCCGGTGGATGCACCCATCCACCCCGCCGCCGCCCAGCAGGGTGGGGTTGGCGGCATTGACAATGGCATCGGCCGCCACTCTGGTGATATCGTGCCGGATAATCTCGATGGGCATAAAGCGTTCCCCCTCTCTTTCCTTTTCGATGATAGCACCGTTTTCCCGCCGCTGTCAAGCGCGGGGAAAAACGCCCCTGCCATCGCAAAAATCCCGCCTCCCCTTTTTCGGGGAAACGGGATTTTTCGGTTCAGCTTTCTCCGGGGGCCCGCTCTGCCCCGGGCAGACGGGTCAGGACACCGTGGTCCATCTCGTACACGGTATCGCACAGCGCGTCGATATCCTCCACATAATGGGAGGACAGAAGGATCGTGGCCCCTTCCTCCCGCAGTTCCTTAAACAGCTCGCGGATTTCCAGCACACCGTGCTTATCCAGGCCGTTCATCGGCTCGTCCAGCAGCAGCAGCTTCGGCCGCTCCATAATGGCCTGGGCAATCCCCAACCGGTGCCGCATTCCCAGCGAATACTTGCGCACCGGCTTTTTATCGTCCGGGTCCAGCCCCACGCGGCGGATCACCTCGCGGATGCGTGATTCGTCCGCGATGCCCCGGATCTGCGCCAGCAGCTTCAGGTTTTTCAGCCCGCTCATGGTGCCGATAAAACCGGGGTCCTCGATAATGATGCCGGTATCCTGGGGGACAGCGGGCCTGACCCGCTTTCCCCCGATGAAAATGCTGCCCTCGTCCAGCGCCATAAAGCCGCAGATGCACTTGAACAGCACCGTTTTGCCCGAGCCATTGCGGCCGATAATCCCGTGGATTTTTCCCTTTTCAAATTCCACCTGCACATGGGAAAGCGCCACATTCTCCTTAAAACGTTTCACGGCATCCTGCACCTGTACCATCATTTCGGCCATGTCACACCTCTCCTTTCTGCAAAACCAGGTCTTTCCGGCAGCAGGCCCAAACCGACAGCGCCGCCAGCCCCACAATCAAAACCGTCAGAACGAGGATCGCCTGCTGCACGGTCGGATAACGCCCGCCCTGCAATAAAGGGGGATAAACCCACGCCATCGGGGTCAGCCAGAAAATGCGGCCCCCAAACAGGGATAAGCCCACATACTGGCAAAAATAGGACAGAAAGCAGAACACCCCGCCGATGGCTACCCCCAGCGACCGCCCGCTGAGAAGGTTAAAGCACAGCACCAGGCAGCCCATCAGCATACCCGCCAGCCACATAATCAGCATGCTCAGCAGTGTATAGGCCAGGCCCGAATACTGGGTGATCACCTCTTTTACCGGACCGAGAGAACCGGTATAGGCCGGATTGTACCCACTAAAGGCGATCTGCCACAAAACGCTGCCCCAGCTCCACGAAAAGCTCAGGGAGGGCGACAGGATCAGCAGCATCAGACCAAACTGGTACAGCACATACAAAAGCGCCGCCGCCGCGATATAGACAAGCTGCCCCACCATCCAGTTGCGCCGGCCGGTACGGATGACCACAAAGGGGGTGTGCGTATCGGAAAACGGCGCATTGCAGAACAGCAGCAGCAACAGACAGCTGTTGGTCATCAGCATTGTGGGGGGCCCGTACAGAAAGCCAAACCCCCACGGCGTAACCGGTACGCCCAGAGAGAGGGAGTACTGCATCAGCGGTATCCAGCACCACAGCATCTGCACCAGGGTGACCGCTGCCACCACATACAGGCGGGGGGTCACCCGCCATTTGCGAAAATTCAGCCCTGCACAGGAGAAAACGGTCGCAATTTTACGCATGGCGCACCCTCCTTTTCACATTTTGAATGCTCAGCCAGCCCAGCAGCAGGCAGCTGGCCAGCGTAATCCCGATTTTAAACAGCAGGGTCGCCTGCGGCGTGCCCATATCATGTATCCCTTCCCCAAACATACTAAAACTGTACTGCCAGGGAACCCCGCACAGCACTGACAGGCAGAGGCCCATCATATACAGCACCACCGGCGCCGCCAGCGTGACATACACATCGGGCGCCAGAGAAGAAATCCACATCCCCAGCGCGGCGAACCAGGCCGCCGAACAGGCATAGTGGAACACCTTAATCAGGTAATAGCCCCACGGGTTATTCTGCTCCAGCAGCTGAGAATAGGAAAGAGTATTATTTATTGTTCCATCCCAAAGGGGCGCCCCGGTGAGGAACAGAATCCCGCTGTACAGGAAAACCCCCAGCAGGAACACCGCCATGGCGCACACCACCGCCGCCGCAAATTTGCAGGCGATATACCGGCCCACCCCCGCCCGGATGATAAAAAAGCGGACGACGCCATCCTTGTGATCCGAAGCATAGGAGCAGGCAAAGGGCAGCAGGGGCAAAATTCCCAGGATGACAACAAAAACACCGCCGCCCGTGATGGAAAAATCAAAGGCATCAATCACACTCATTACCCCGGTGGCCGGAATGAACGGCAGCCACAGCAGCAGCGCCGTGGCCGCCGCGGCGAGAGGGAACCGGCGGGACAGCAGCCCCTGCCGCAGGTTCCCGCAAAAAAGCAACCCTGTCAATTTCATCGGTTTCCCCTCCTTTTTACACACCCTGAAACGCCGTGGTGAGGATTTCCCCACTGGAAGCCCTGAAGGCAAGATAAGAAATATCCGTTACTTCCCTTGTCTCACCGGTCGTCTCATCGGTAAAAATATAATTCTCCTGCATGGTAAAAAGCCACACCGGCACAAGCTCCAGCTCTTCGGTCACCTCGTCCCCGCAGAACAGGGGGGCATACATCAGCTCGCCCTGCAGCACAGACCAGCGGTCCGTGCTCATCCGGTTCTGCTCACAGTACTGCACCAGCCGGGAATAGGCCTCCTGTGCGCTGAGCACCGAGCTCTCGGTTACTTCTTCCCCCACCTGCAGCAGCGAGACCGCATCCAGCCAAAACACCCCCTGTCGGTCCGCCAGCGCCGTCACCTCGGTGTGATAGGCGGTGCTGCGCCCGCTGGTGGAGAAGGGAACCCAGCCCCTCTGATCCACCACGGGAATCCCATCCACCACCTGGCGGAACCGGAGGGCATAGGCCTCTTCTTCCTTCTGCCACACCTTCTCCTCATATTCCGCGCTGTTTATCGCCAGCTGCTCCTGCCGAAACAGCAGCTGGTGTTCGTTCAGGGTATCCACATCCAAAGCGAGGCTGCCATGGGGAATTAGCGTGACATCCCACCCGGCAAACCGGGAAATAACCGACTGCTGTGCCTCCTGAAGGGGGAGAAAATCCAGGTCCGTCTGCGTAAAATCCCCGTTCTGTTCCCAGGGCTCCTGCTCCTTCCAGTCCTGACCCAGTTCCCAGATGGAACAAACATCCTGATAGGGAACGGCTTTCGCTTTCTCTCCATCCCATAAGGAATACGAAAAGCTGCCGGTGGATGCCGTCACCGGCCGGCTGCCAAAGGCCATCCCGTTATCGTAAACAACCAGTACCTCCCGGCTGTTCGACTCCTCCCAAGTGGACCAGAATTCCACGCTGGTCGCCCAAACCTGCTCGTCCTCTGTTTCGCCGTGCAGCAGCTCCCCCGGCAGATCGAGGTCCTGTATGCACAGCCGCCGGGCGGAGTAAACCGAGGCGGCGGCGGGAACCTCCGGTGTGACGATCAGCCCCTCGGGCAGAATCACCTCCCATTTCATGTCACCGATCGGCTGATTCGGATCGCCGCAGGAAGAGAGAAAACAGGTACCCAGCAGGCAGACCGATAAAAACAGCCCCATCCCTTTGCTCCTTTTCATCACCGGAATACACCTCCTTTTTTCTTTTCAAACGTTCGTTTTCCCTATTCTTTTAAAAGTCAAAGCGGGCCCCGCCAAGCGAGACCCGCTTTGACTTATACCGTATGGAAAATGATCCGCATTGCTTTCCTCAGAATGGTCTTCCGCTGTGCATTACGGGGCCCATGTGCCGCCGATAGTATACGAATAGTATCCACTTTCCGACGGATACCCCCCTAAATAATACTTCTGGCCAGTGCCGCCATATCCGGTATTATAAGTGAAGTACTTCTTTCCCGCCGTACTGACGCTCAAGTAATTGGTTGCCACCGGGATTACGTCGCCGCCATCAATTACATCCTTTGAAACCAGATAGTAGCGGGTAACTGTCGAAGAAGCACTGGGATTTACATAGGGTCGATACCCGGATGTAGGATTATAGGGATCATCGGAAAGCCGTAATTTCACGGTTTCACCCCTCGTATAGCTAAAGGTATAGCTGCGGGGTGTCTGCGCCGCAAAGACATTGCAGCTAAAGGAAAACATGCACAAAATAACTGCTATTATTGCTAAAAACCTCTTTTTCATTATAGTACCTCCCATTCTTTTGTCTATGGAATTTACCTCTTCCGCCCTTTCTTTTATCAGAGAAAAGGATCCGCGGATGTTTCCTTCTCCCCATTCAGTGGCCCATCGGATTTCCTCCTATTCTGCATTTTATATAAACTCTTTCAAGCAAAAAACATTTATATGTCTATATTATAAACTATTTTTGATGAGAATCAAGTTCTATTTTTACCAAAAACAGTAGAACTTTTTCGGTAATTTTACTATTTTCGCCTCCGCCGCCGGTTCGTCCCCCGCCGGGTTCTTGACGGAAAACCGCGCCCTGTGCTATGCTGAAAATAACTGAATCCGGAAAGGAGATCCTGTTTATGTTTCGTTTTGCCATTATGGGCGCCGGGAATATCGCGGGCCGGTTCTGCCGCGCCGCCAATGCCCTGCCGGAGTGCTGTGTGACAGCCGTCGCCTCCAAAAGCCGGGAGCGGGCCGGGCGCTTTGCCGCAGAAAATGGGGTGCCGCACTTTTATGCGGATTATGAAGAAATGCTGGAAAAGGAAAAGCCGGATGCGGTGTACATCGCCGTAACCCCCCACGACCATTTCCGCCTTTGCATGCTGTGCCTGCAGCACCGCACCCCCGTTCTATGCGAGAAGGCCATGTTCCGCACCAGTGAGGAGGCCCGCACGGTCTTCACCCTGTCCGAGCGGGAGAATCTTTTCACCATGGAGGCGCTGTGGAGCCGCTTCCTTCCGGCGGTGAACCGGGCCCGGGACTGGCTGCAGCAGGGAAAAATCGGACGGCCGGTTTTTTCGCACATCGCCATTGGCTTTGCCGCGCCGAAAGACCCGGAAAACCGCTACTTCTGCCGGGAACTGGGCGGCGGCACCGCGTACGACATTACGGTGTACGACTGGCAATTGCAGACCTATCTGTTCCCGGAAAAGCCCCTTGAGGAGACGATCCAGGTGCTGTGGGGCGAGACCGGCGTGGACGAGAGCGAGCACATCGCACTGCGGTATCCGCACATGCTGGCCAGCCTGGAGGGCTCGCTGCTGTATAACTGTGACGAGAGCTGGACCATTTTCGGGGAGAAGGGGCGGATTGTGCTGCCCCACCCCCATTACCTGAACGAAGCCTATCGGTACGACGAAAACGGGCAGGAAGTGGAACGGTACGATACGCCTCTTACCGAGGACGGCTTTTCCTATGAAATCCGCGAGACCATCCGCTGTGTGCAGGCGGGGCTGTGCGAGAGCCCGGTGGTGCCCCACCGGGATACCCTGCGCTGTGCCGAACTGTTCGACCGGATTTTGCAGACGCGCCCCTGACGGAACCCGAAAGGAAAAAGAGCGGACAGCCCGAAAAGGGCTGCCCGCTCTTTCTTTTCCCGTTTTTTAAGGGGATTTGTGTTCGAAGATTACTTCATGCTCTGCTCGTAGGATTCGATCATTCTCTTGACCATCTGGCCGCCGATCGAACCGGCCTCTTTGCTGGTCAGGTCGCCGTTATAGCCCTGCTTCAGGTTGACGCCCACTTCGTTGGCCGCTTCCATCTTAAAGCGGTTCATGGATTCTTTCGCCTCAGGAACAACATTCTTATTGGACATGACTTTTCTCCTCCTCAAAATATTGCCGGGACGAAGCACCTTGTTTCCGATCTGCGAGCCTAAGGGCTGCTGGCCGCTGTGCTTCGCCCGGCCTGCTTTGCGTTTGCAATCCTATTGTATCCGGGGAAAAGTCGGCTATGAATGACAAATTTTTCAAATTTTCATCCGGCGCGGAGCAGGTAAATCCCCACCGGGAAGAGGAACGCGAGGAAAAACGCCAGTGCGCTGACCGCCAGCAGCACCGGGAACGCGAGGCGCCGCAGCCGGTATTTCAACCGCCGCAGCCACACCCGACGGCGCAGCAGCCGCCACAGCCCCAGCAAGGCGGCGGTGAGCAGCGAGACGGTCAGGCCGGCAATGAGCCCATCCGGCCAATAGGTCAGGGTGACCGTGCGGCCTCCCTGCGGCAGATAAACGGCGGTAAAGGCGCCCAAGGCCCGCTGCACCGTGACCGGTTCTCCGTCACACCAGGCGCGCATCCCCGTCTGGTACTGGACCGGCAGGAATAGCCACTCGCCCGGCCCCGCTTCTTCCACCGAAACGGTCAGGCAGTTCCCCGACTGGGTCACCGTGCAGCCCCGGGCCGAACCGGCCGCCTGCCGGAAGACCGAACGGCGGAGCCCGGCGACGGAAAAGCCGTAGACCTCGGCATTTTTCAAAAACCGCACTTCGATTTCCACGGTCTCCCCCGCCTGGAACGTGCCCAGATCCAGCAGGCCGTTCTGCGCCTTACCGGGATAGGAAGCGGCCGCGTACTCCCCGTTGACAAACACGTTCAGCGTGCCGTTGATCGGCTCGGACAGGCGGTTGGTGGTATCCTTGAACAGATCGAGGTACAGCGTTTCCTCCTCCGTGAGCGCAATCGTATAGCGCAGCACACCGGCCTGCCCCTCGGTTTCCAGCTGGTAATTGTGGATCCCGCTGTCCGGGTCATAGCTGTACATCACCCCGGTGCTGTCCGCGGGCTGATAGAAGTGGAACAGCTCGTCCTCCCGGGGGAAAAGCTGGCGGAACAGTTCCGCCTGCACCTGCAGCCGGTCGTGGGAGTCAATTTCCTGAGGCACCGCGGGGACGATCAGGCCCATCCCCCAGGTTTCCCGGCTGTGCAATAGCATAAACTCGTCGTTTTCCGCCAGCACCGCGTCGTACCGGTCATCGGGAATGGCCTCCCTTTTTTGGTACAAAACGCTGTCCACCCCCAGCAGGGCATCGGAGAACAGCGTCCCACCGTGCGAACCGACCTCCATCCAGTAGCAGGAATACCCCAGCTTTTTCATGGAATACAGCATGGAGCGGGCGGTCAGCGACGTGTAATGGCTGAGATTGGCAAAGCCCGCGCCCCCCAGGAGATTGACATCCGTGCTCTTGCTGTTCTGCTTGACATAGTGCAGTGTGCCGTCCTCCTGCGGCAGTACGTCCTCCCCCAGGGCGATGAGCTGTTTTTCATAGGTGGGGTCCTGTCCGCTGCCGCCGAGAAAAGCACTGCCGGTAAACCACGCCTGAACCAGCGTGAGAACCACCAAAAACAGCGAGAGAACCCGGGGCCCCAGCAGGGAATACCGGCGGATCCCGTACAGCAAAAGTGCCGCGCAGAACAGGAAGAACAAAACCAGCATCAGGCTGTTCCACTGTTCCACGGTGGCCCACAGGGTACGGCAGTAGTCGTCCAGCACATCCATTTTGGTCACCAGCACCATCGCTGCCAGAACCAGAATCCCCAGTGTGAACAGGGAGAAAGCGATCAGCAGCACCGGCGGCCGCTTTTCCCCGCTGGTCAGACGGCGGGGCTCCATTTTCTCCCACACAGCGGCGGCCAGCAGCGCCCACAAAAACACCAGAATGAACCCATACCGGGAGGGATACGCCTGATAGCTGCCGATGTGCCAGAATTTATTGACCGGCTCGATCCACAGCGGAACGCTCATCAAAAGGCTGAGGGCCAGCAGGAACAGAAGCCGCCGCGACCGGGTTCCCTCCCATTTTCCCCGGCACACTGCGCACCACACGCCCCCGGCGCAGAAGGTGGCGGTGCAGAAAAGGGTGCAGGTGCTGGTGGCCCAGTGGGTGAGGAAGCTGCCGCTCTGCAGGCTGAGGATAAAATCGGTGGTGCGGGCCGACTGCAGGTATTGCAGCATAAACGGCGCCCAGACCCCCGCCGTCAGGAAAAGGGAAACCGCCACCGCCGCGCACACCCGCAGCGAGGCCGCCGGGCGCTGGGGCTTTGGCACACAGATCCACACATACGCTCCCGCCGCGATGGCCAGAAACAGCAGCACCATATACCCCAGATAGAACCCCATGACCAGCTGCAGGGACAGCGCCGCGATGAGCGCCCCATTTTTCCTCCGGTGCACGGCCCGCAGAAAAGCGAGGGCCAAAAAGGGGAACAGGATCATCATATCCAGCCAGTGGACATTGACAAAGTACAGCATACTGTACCCCGAGAAGGCATAGCCCACGGAAAAAGCCAGACAAACCGGCCCGGTCAGCCGCGGCAGCAGGCGGGGCAGACAGACACACAGGGAAAAGGCCGCCGCCGCGCACTTGAGCAGGATTAGAATATTCAGAAAATCATAGACCCCCTGCGCGGGGACAAGCACCACCAGAAACGAGAAGGGGCTGCTGAGGAAAAAGAAGAAGACC
>JBJEQH010000100.1:0-2945 GCA_051881655.1 Candidatus Heritagella sp.
GTTTCTCCCTTGGGACCGGCGGGGCCGGTCGCCCCGGTGTCGCCTTTGGGACCTTGCGGCCCCTGCGGGCCGGTCTCGCCGCAAAACAGGCCGGCGTCGGCGTCGGCGCGGACCGAAGCTGCCGTTTGCGCGGCGGCTTCGGCGGTGGTGAGCAGCTGCTGCACCAGGGTGGGGGTCGGCTCCTGTGGGGTGTTTTCGGTGGGCTGGACGCCGGTGCAGATGAGCCCCAGGGAACACTCCACGGTGGGGAGCACCACCTCCTGCGCGCGGGTGCCGTACACCCCCACCATCAGGTGCGTCCCCGCGGTCTGCAGGCACTCCCACGGGACGGTACAGCAGTTTTCCTCATCCAGCAGGCAGCTGACGCTGACCGGGCCGGCACAAAAAACGGCGGTCCGGGTAAGGCCTTCCCACTCCGGGGAAAAGCAGAACCGCACCTGAACCGCCTGGACCATGCCGCTGGTGAGCAGCACGGACTGGGCCACCGTGATGGCGGCCTTGCTGACATGACAAATGATCATAAGTACCTCCTACTAAAAAAATACCCCTGCACTAATGCGCGCAAAACGGGGCTTTTTTGCAGCATTTGGGTTAAGATCACACAATAATTTACAAAAAATTTACGACTGGGACGGAAACTTCGAATTCTTAAGGGCGGTTTGAACGGATTCTTCGAGGGGGCGCGGCGGGCGTCGGAGAGCCCATCAGGCGGGCGGCGGGCGCAGCGCAGCGGGGGAGGGCGGCCCGACAGGGGCGCCCGACGGAAGCGGAGGCTGCGCCCGCCGGGGTTCGGGGGATAGGGCCCGGGCAGTTGGGAGATTTGGACAGGAAGAAGCGCTGCTCCGCCGTGGGCGTGCCGGTGGGTCCTGCAACTGAAACACCTGGTACAACAGGCAAGCGGTGACCGCTGCCCGGCGGCAGAAGGAAGGGAATACAGAAAATTTACAGGAAGATTACAGAAAATGGTATTTCTCCTTGACAAGGGGACGAGAGAGGCGTAAAATACAATAGAATAATTGTAGATAGTTTACAAATTATTTGTTCAATTTATCCCTCCCCCGCCGGGGGAATCTTTACGATAACAAACGAAAGAAAGGATGGACCCATAACCAATGGTAGAGATGAAACTGTGGCTGGTAATAGCCGCAGCGATCGCTCTCGTGCTGGTGGCCGGTGTCGTCGCCTTTTTTCTGGGCGTTAAGTATAGAATGAAGGTCGCTGAGGCAGAGCTTGGTTCCGCGGAAGAGGAAGCCAAGCGCTTGATCAGCGACGCCATTAAGACCGCCGAGAGCAAGAAAAAGGAGTCACTGGTAGAGGCTAAGGACGAGATCTATCGCATGAAAAGCGAAGCGGACCGGGAGCTGAAGGAACGTCGCAGCGAGGTCCAGCGGCAGGAACACCGCCTGCAGCAGAAGGAAGAAAACCTGGATAAGAAGATCGACAACCTGGAAAAGAAGGAAGAAGCGCTGCAGCGCCGCCAGGCCGAGGCCGAGGAACGGCTGCAGGAAGTGGAGCAGATCAAAAAGAGCCAGTTTGAAATGCTGGAAAAGGTCTCCGGCTTCAGCAAGGAGCAGGCCAAGGACTATATGTTGCAGATGCTGGAGAATGAGCTGACCCACGAAAAGGCGCTGAAGATCACCCAGTTTGAGCAGCAGCTGAAGGAGGAAAGCGACGAAAAGGCCCGCGAGATCCTTTCGACCGCGATCCAGCGCTGCGCCAGCGACCACGTGGCGGAGGTCACCGTTTCGGTGGTGCCGCTGCCCAACGATGAGATGAAGGGCCGCATCATCGGCCGCGAAGGACGCAATATCCGTACGCTGGAAAACCTGACCGGCGTGGATCTCATCATCGATGATACCCCCGAGGCCATCACCCTTTCCTGCCACGACCCCGTCAAACGGGAGATCGCACGGCTTTCACTGGAAAAGCTCATTCAGGACGGACGCATCCATCCGACCCGCATTGAGGAAACGGTGGAAAAGGCCCGCCGCGAGGTGGAGACCAAGATCAAGCAGGACGGCGAGCGCGCGGTGATCGAGACCGGCGTGCACCACCTGCACCCCGAGCTGATGAGGCTGCTGGGCCGGATGCGTTACCGCACCAGCTACGGCCAGAACGTACTGGAGCATTCCATCGAGGTGGCGAAGCTGGCCGGCAGCATGGCGGCCGAGCTGGGACTCGACCCCACCCTGGCGCGCCGTGCCGGTCTGCTGCATGATATCGGAAAATCGCTGACCCACGAGATCGAGGGCAGCCATGTGGCCATCGGCGTGGAACTGGCCAAGAAATTCAAGGAAAGCCCGGAGGTCATTCATGCCATAGAGGCGCACCACGGCGACGTGGAGGCCAAGACTGTCGTTGCCTGCCTGGTGCAGGCGGCGGACGCCGTTTCGGCGGCTCGGCCCGGCGCACGGCGTGAAAACCTGGAGAACTACATCAAGCGGCTGGAGAAGCTGGAATCCATTGCGACCTCCTTTGAGGGCGTAGAGAAATCCTACGCCATCCAGGCGGGACGGGAGATCCGTATCATCCTGAAGCCCGAGGTCATCAGCGACGACCAGATGGTCATCGTGGCGCGTGAGATCGCCAAAAAGATCGAGGAGGAGATGGACTATCCCGGTCAGATCAAGGTGAACGTGGTGCGGGAGACCCGTGCCGTGGATTACGCCAAATAAGAGAAAAAAGAAGCGCCCCCGCAGAGCGGGGGCGCTTCTTATGTGCAGGAGGGCGGTAGCGAAGGAGAGGGGAAGGGGGGGAGAGCGGGAGGAGGCCCCGCAGGGGCCGCGGCGAAGCCGCGGGAACGGGGCGCAGCCCCGTTACGGCGCGAAGCGCCGCCCTGCGGGGCCGCAGCCCGCGGCGGGCAGGGACCGGCGGAGTTGATTTGTGGGGAATGGGACGATATAATGGAGACGTGACAAAAAGGGAGTGGTTCTGTGAAAAAGTAT
>JBJEQH010000101.1:0-13192 GCA_051881655.1 Candidatus Heritagella sp.
TCTTTCCTTGCGGCATTGTCTATTATACGCCGTTTATGCAGAATTTCAAGTGTTTTTTGCATATTTATGCGTAATATCCCTTTTGCACAAAAATGCATCCCAATCCCGTGTTTTTTGTCTTATTCGTCTTTAACCAGCACCTTTTCAATGGCGCCGACAAAGGTAACGTGGAAATCCCCGTTCTTGTAATTGGCCGGAACCAACGACGGATCGGTAAAGCAATCGGCCTGCATGGGCTGGCGGTACAGCTTGCGGCAGATCAGCACCAGCCGGGCCTCCTGGTAATAGGGGGCCTTTTCCTCGAACACCGGGGTGATCCCGGCCTTCTTGTCCTTATCGCCGTCGCGGCCCGATTCCCGGCCGCAGATGACCATGGCGTCACGGTTCTCTTCGGGCAGCACGCACAGGCTGAAGAAATCATGGTTCTCGATAAACGGCAGGGTGTAGCGCTGCGGGCGGACGTGAACGGTGGCCGTATAATGCCCCCACAGCTCCCCCATGCTGCCCCAGCTGACCGTCATGGTGTTGTGGGCCGTTTCATCTCCGGCCGTCAGCAGCATCCACTCCTTATTGATGGTCACAAACAGATTGTCCTGGATCTCCTCCGGGGAAATTTCGCGAAATGCCATTTGCGGGTTCCTCCTTGTATTTTTTCTTCTTTCTACTATGCGGGGCGGCCCTTCTTTATGAAAATCCGCTCGGCTGTGGGTATACAGATGATGAATATTTATTCTTTTTCATACATTTTGCAGAGATCCTGCAGGTCGGCCGGAACCACGGCGGTCACCGCAATCCCGTCGCCGCCGTACTCCTCCCGTTCGATCTGGCCGCGCTCGTGCAGGCGCGAGAGCAGCTCGCCCTCCCGATAGGGCAGGAACAGCTCCATCCGGCGCGGACCGGCGGGCAGCGCGTCCTCGATTCTCTGCAGCAGGGTGTCGATTCCCTCGCCGGTCAGCGCGCTGATGCGCACCCCCCGGCCGATCATCGGCAGCGCATGGATCTCGGGCACCTTGTCGCACTGGTTCATCACGGGGATCACCTTGTCCTCGCTGCACCCAAGCTCCTCCAGCAGCTGCCGGGTGACCTCCAGATGAACGGCGGCCTCGGGGCTGGAGGCATCACACACATTCAAAATCACATCGGCGTTGGCCGCCTCCTCCAGGGTGGAACGGAAGGCATCCACCAGCTGGTGCGGCAGCCGCCGCACCAGGCCGACGGTATCAATCAGCATAATGGTGCTGCCGCCCGGCAGGGTGAGCGCCCGGGCCGTGGGATCCAGGGTGGCGAACAGCTTGTTTTCCGCCAGCACCCCCGCCTGGGTCAGGCGGTTCATCAGCGTACTTTTTCCCGCATTGGTGTATCCCACCAGGGCCGCCGTGATCACCCCGTCCTTTTTCCGGCGTTTCTGCAGCAGGGCGCGGTGCTTTTCCACATCGTCCAGCTGTTCCCGCAGCGATTCAATCCGCCGCCGGATATGCCGCCGGTCCGTCTCCAGCTTGCTCTCGCCGGGGCCGCGGGTTCCGATGCCGCCGCCCAGCCGCGACATGGCGACACCGCGCCCGGTCAGCCGGGGCATCAGGTATTTCAGCTGGGCCAGCTCCACCTGCAGCCGTCCCTCACGGCTGCGGGCGCGCAGGGCAAAAATATCCAGGATCAGCTGGGTGCGGTCGATCACCCGCACACCGGTCACCTCTTCGATGTTGCGGATCTGCGTGGGCGTCAGCTCCCGGTCAAAGATCAACAGGTCAATCTCCTCCCGCTCGCAGTGCGCGGCGATTTCGCGCAGCATTCCGGTGCCCACACAGGTGCCGGCCTCCACATGCGGCCGCTTCTGCACCACCGAACCCACCGGATCCGCCCCGGCGCTGCGGGTCAGCTCGTACAGCTCGCTCAGGGACGACTCCACGTCAAATTCCCCCGTATCCACCGAAACCAGCAGCGCCCGCTCCGGCCTTGTCTCCATTTCTTCCATATCCACTCTCCTGTTTTCCGGTTTTTACGAACCGAAGTCCAGCACCGCGATCAGTTCCTCCGTCATCCGGTCCTTTTCCTGCGAAACGCGGTACAGCAAGACGGTATTCGTGCCGATCTGTGTGTCCTCTCCGCTCTGCTCATACACGCCATCCTGAATCCGCCAGAAATCCAGATCCATCCCCTGCACATTCCCGGCGCTGCCGCTGACCAGCTCCAGAACAGAGGATTCCCCTCCCTCAGAGGAATCGCTTTCTTCCTGAGAAGCGGACTCTCCGGAGGACTCGCCGGCACTGCTCTCCGTCAGATCAATCACCCGGGTCACGCGCCGGATCAGAATGTTGTCCGGATGCACGCAGTCCCGCAGATCCAGCTGGCAGAAGCTCTCGCCCTCTGCGGGCTTTGCCTCCTTGCTGTAAATCTCAAACAAGGCCCTGCGCTGATCCCGCAGGCGGCGCAGAACCGAAAAGTATTCGTCGATCTGCGGCTCCTGGGTGTAGGTATCCAGGGTATCGTCCGTTTTTTCCATGTGGTAGGGCATTTTGCTGTCTCCCTCATAGTACTGGACCTGATAGATACAGGTGCGCTCGCCCTCTTTCTGGGCGGCCACCTTCAGAACAAAATTCTCTTTTTCATTGTTGTTATACGTAAACGAGAGCACGCGCACGTCCTCGCAGCCGGTATTTTTCCGGATACTGTCCGCCGCCTGCTGGGAAAAGACGCCGTCCTGGAACGCGATGGAATCACTCTTCTGAAAAAGGGTGAACAGCACAAATACCAGCACAACCAGCGCGGCACACATAAGGATCTGCCATACTTTCACGGGCTTACGACGCATAAGTGGGTCACCTTCCGCCTTTCTCAATGAATTCTGGCCTTATTGTACCACAATGGCCTCTGCAATACCAGAAACAGACTGTAAACTTCCTGTATTCCTTACCGGAAAAATCGCCTGGGGGCCGCCTTTCCGGCAAAAAAGCCGCCCGTTCCCATCGGAACAGACGGCTTTCTTTTCCCGTTGGTTTTTACCATTCGGTGCAGATGCTTACAGCAGCTCGATGATGGCCATTTCGGCGGCATCACCGCGGCGCGGCCCCAGCTTGGTAATGCGGGTATAACCGCCGTTGCGGTCGGCATACTTGGGGGCAATTTCCGTAAACAGCTTGTGGGTTACGTCTTCTTTGGTTACAAAAGCCATGACCAGGCGCTGATTGTGCAGGTTGTTCTCCTTGGCAATCGTGATCATCTTTTCGGTCATAGCGCGGACTTCCTTGGCGCGGGTGACGGTGGTCTCGATCTTGCCGTTTTCCAGCAGGAAGGTTACCATGGCACGCAGCATCGCGGTGCGGCTGGCCGTATCGCGGCCGAGCTTTCTCGTTCCGGGCATCGAATATTCACTCCTTTACGGTCATTCAAAGTGTTCAGCAGGGATAGCGGGCGCTTTATTCATCGTCCTTGCGCAGGTTAAAGCCGAGGGAAGCCATCTTCCACACAACCTCTTCCAGGGACTTGCGGCCCAGATTGCGGACTTTCATCATGTCCTCTTCGCTTTTATTCAGCAGATCTTCCACGGTATTGATGCCCGCACGCTTCAGGCAGTTGAAAGAACGGACCGACAGGTCCAGTTCCTCAATCGTCATACCCAGCACGGATTCCTTGCCCTTTTCGTCCTTCTCCACCATGATCTCGGTGCTGCTGCCCTTATCGGACAGATCCACAAACAGATTCAGGTGTTCGGTGAGAACCTTGGCGGCCAGGGAAACGGCTTCCTGTGCATTGATCACACCGTTGGTCCAAACTTCCAGGGTCAGCTTGTCGAAGTCAATGCTCTGGCCCACGCGGGTATTCTCCACGTTGAAGTTTACCTTCAGCACAGGGGTGTAGATCGAGTCGACCGGCAGCTCGCCGATAATGCCGGCGGGCATAGCGGCCTTGTTCCTTTCACTGGAAACATATCCTCTCCCTTTGTCGAGGGTCAGCTCCATATAGAGCTTGGCGTCCTCGCCCAGGGTAGCAATGTGCATTTCAGGGTTCAGGATCTCCACTTCGCTGTCGCACTTAATCGCATCAGCCGTCACCTCACAGGGGCCCTCCGCCAGAATCTCGATGGTCTTGGGACCATCGCAGTACAGCTTGGCGGTCAGTCCCTTGATGTTCAGGATGATCTCAGCGACATCCTCCTTCACACCGGGGATGGTGGAGAATTCATGAACAACACCGTCAATTTTCACGGACTTAACAGCGACACCGGGAAGGCTGGAGAGAAGCACACGGCGCAGGGAGTTGCCCAACGTCGTACCGAATCCTCTCTCAAGGGGTTCGACTACAAATTTGCCATACTTTCCATCACTGGACAGTTCCTGGGTTTCGATTTTGGGCTTTTCAATCTCGATCATTCGTGAACCTCCTTATCAATTCCTGTCAGGCCGCCCCCGCTGGGGCAGCCCGGCATGCCTTTTTGCATTTACATGCGTACCCGGCATTACTT
The DNA here is from genome assembly GCA_051881655.1 of Candidatus Heritagella sp. GTDB lineage: Bacteria > Bacillota > Clostridia > Oscillospirales > Acutalibacteraceae > Heritagella. Next base: position 4,460 of record JBJEQH010000101.1, read on the forward strand.
GGAGTACAATTCGACGATCAGGGTCTCGTCAACTTCCAGATCGACGTCCTCACGAGTGGCCATGGCAACAACCTTGCCCTCGAGATTATCGCGGTTCACTTCCAGCCACTTGGGGCAGGGACGGGCGGCATTCTCTTCCACCACGGCCTTGATCTTGGCGCTGGAACGGCTCTTCTCGGCGATGGCGATCACCTGACCCTCCTCCACCAGGTAGGACGGGATATCCACGCGGCGGCCGTCCACGGTGAAGTGGCCGTGTACCACCAGCTGGCGGGCTTCCGCACGGGAGCTGGCCCAGCCCAGACGATAGACAACGTTATCCAGACGGCTTTCCAGGATGGTCAGCAGGACGTCACCGGTCTTGCCTTCCATTTTGGTGGCCATTTCATAGTAGCCCCGGAACTGGCCCTCCAGAACACCATAGTAGCGGCGGGCAATCTGCTTGGCGCGCAGCTGCATGCCGTACTCGGAAGTCTTCTTGCGGCCCTGGCCATGCTGGCCGGGGGCATACGCTCTGCGGGTCAGAGCACATTTATCGGTATAGCATCTTGCGCCCTTCAGGAACAGCTTCTGGCCCTCACGGCGGCAAAGTTTGCATACAGCTTCAGTATATCTTGCCATACTTTCGTGGCACCTCCTATATTTCGATCTGTTATACGCGTCTTCTCTTGGGGGGACGGCAACCGTTGTGCGGGATGGGGGTCACGTCTTTAATCATGCTGACCTCCAAGCCGGCGCCCTGCAGCGCACGGATGGCTGCTTCACGTCCGGAGCCCGGTCCCTTTACATACACTTCAACGGTCTTCATGCCGTGATCCATCGCGATCTTGGCAGCGGTCTCTGCGGCTGTCTGAGCGGCGAACGGGGTGCTCTTTCTGGAACCCCGGAAGCCCAGCTCACCAGCGCTGGCCCAGCTGACCGCATTTCCCTGCATATCGGTAATCGTTACGATCGTGTTGTTAAAAGTGGACTGAATATGCGCCTGACCGCGGTCGATATTCTTCCGTTCACGGCGCTTGCGTACTGCGGTAACCTTCTTACCGCCTTTCTGTGCTGCCATCAGTTTATCCCTCCCTGATTACTTCTTCTTGTTCGCCATGGTCTTGCGGGGACCTTTCCGGGTACGGGCGTTGGTCTTGCTGCGCTGGCCTCTTACCGGCAGGCCCTTGCGATGGCGCAGGCCACGGTAGGAACCGATTTCGATAAGACGCTTGATATCGAAAGCAGTGTCACGGCGCAGGTCGCCTTCCACACGGCAGTTATGGTCGATATACTCTCTCAGCTTTGCGGCATCATCCTCGGTCATGTCACGAACGCGGACGTCGGGGTCAACACCGGTGTTCTTGCAGATATCGGAAGCGGTCTTGCGGCCGATCCCGTAGATATACGTCAAAGCAATTTCAATGCGTTTGTCTCTGGGCAGGTCAATACCTGAAATACGCGGCATGGTGTAATTGCACCTCCATATTTATTGTCGGGCGCCGGGGATCAGCCCTGGCGCTGCTTGTGCTTCGGATTCTCGCAGATTACCATTACTTTGCCTTTGCGCTTGATAATCTTGCATTTCTCGCACATCTTCTTCACAGAAGGTCTTACTTTCATTGTGTGCGCCCTCCTTTAGGCAAAAGTGGGTATTTCAAAATGCGTTTTTTCTTACTTGGTTCGCCATGTGATGCGGCCGCGGGTCAGATCATAGGGAGACATCTCCACGGTCACCTTGTCGCCCGGCAGGATGCGGATGAAATTCATGCGCAGTTTGCCGGAAATATGGGCCAGAATAACATGGCCATTGGGAAGCTCTACATGGAACATGGCATTGGGCAGAGCTTCTTTCACGATACCCTCGAGTTCAATTACGTCCTGTTTGGACATGCGGGTTCACCCTCCGATCCATTTTTTCTGCAGGAAAACGCCTGCAGGGCTGCTTGCAGCTGTTTGTCGGTTTCAAGGCACGAGGCCGCCAGACACACGCGGGTTTTCCGCAGATGCAGCGGGTTTTTGCCCTTGGGACGGGCGAGCGGACGGTCCTCTCCGTTACAGAGAAGATACTGTCCCTTTTCCATGCCCGTCACGGCATAAAACCGGCCTTTTCCGCGCCCCTTGCGGACACAGACAACCTGGCCTGTTACAATTTCACTCATCCGTCATTCACTCGGGCCGGGTCAAAATAACGGGCCCATCGGGTGTAATCGCAACCGTGTGTTCGAAATGTGCCGAAAGGCTGCCGTCGGCGGTCACCGTCGTCCAACCGTCCTCCAGGACACGCACACTCTTCGTACCGGCGTTTATCATCGGTTCGATCGCAATCACCATACCGGGCATCAGGCGTACGCCGCGCCCCGGCTTGCCGTAATTGGGAACACTTGGGTCTTCGTGGAGCGAAGTACCTACTCCGTGGCCGACAAATTCGCGTACCACCGAGTAGCCACGCGCTTCGACATACCGCTGTACGGCGCTTCCGATATCGCCTATCCGATTTCCCGGTTTCGCCATGGCGATCCCTTCGTACAGGCTCTCTCGGGTGGCATCCAGCAGGGCCTGCGCCTGGGCGCTGATATCCCCGCAGGGGAAGGTATAGGCGTTGTCGCCGTTATAGCCGTCCACCTCGGCACCGATATCAATGCTGACGATATCGCCCTGTTTCAGTACAATCTTTTTGCTCGGTATGCCATGGATTACCACGTTGTTGACAGAGATGCAGGCACTGCCGGGGAACCCGCCATATCCCAAAAAGTTCGGCCTGGCGCCGCACTTTTCAATAAACTGGCGGGCTACGCGATCGAGCTCATAGGTGGTTACCCCCGGTTCGATCGCTTTTCCCACAGTGTGTAATGCCAGTGCAGAAATCCGGCCGGCCTCCCGCATTTTCACGAGTTCCCGGCTCGTTTTCAGTACAATCATTTATTCCGCCTCTACTGCGGCCAGGGTCAGGCGCTTGGTATCCGCTACGTCTTCCTGTCCTTCTACGATTCTCAGTTTTCCCTGCTTCTCGTAGTAAGCTTTCAGCGGCTCTGTCTGTTCGTGATAGACGCTCAGGCGCGCCTTCACGGTATCGGGGTGGTCATCCTTGCGCTGAACAAGGGCGCCGCCGCACTTGTCGCACACGCCGTCTTTGGCGGGCTTCAAGTACTCCATGTGGTAACTGGCACCACATGCTTCGCAGACGCGGCGTCCGGACATACGGGCGATGATCTTGTCATCCGCGACTTCGATGTCGATGACGCGGTCGATCTGTACACCCATGGCATCCAGAGCCTCGGCCTGGGGGATGGTGCGCGGAAAACCGTCCAGAATGAAACCATTCTTGCAGTCGTCCTGCTGCAGGCGCTCTTTGATAATGCCGATCACGACATCATCGGGCACCAGCTTGCCGGCATCCATATAGGATTTGGCGCGCAGTCCCATCTCCGTGCCGCTTTTCAGCGCTTCGCGGAGCGTATTTCCTGTTGAGATCGCGGGGATCGAAAGAGCGTTGCAGAGTGTCTCAGCCTGTGTGCCTTTGCCGGCGCCGGGGGCACCCAAAAGGATCAGCTTCATTATTGCATTCCTCCTTCAAGAATCAATCCAAAAAGCCTTTATAATGGCGCATCATCATCTGGCTCTCCAGCTGCTTGACCGTCTCCAGCGCGACGCCGACCATAATGATGATCGAAGTGCCGCCCATGGACATATTGCTCATGTCAGCCAGGTTGCCGTAAATAATCGGGACCAGCGCGATCACCGCAAGGAAGAGGGCGCCGATCAAAGTCAGCTTGGAAAGGATCTTCGCGATAAAATCAGCGGTAGGCTTGCCGGGGCGGATACCCGGGATCATACCGTTGTTCTGCCGCAGATTATTGGCCATCTCCAGCGGATTATACTGGATGGACATATAGAAATATGCGAACAGAAGAATCAGGACAAAGTAAAGGATGCAGTACAGCCAGCCGCGGGAGGACAGGGCCCCAAAGAAGGCCGCCCAGAACCCGGTCTGAGCCTGACTGCCCATGAACACCTGGACCATCGACGGAATCGACAGGATCGAGGAAGCGAAAATGATGGGCATAACGCCGCTCATGGCAACCTTGATCGGGATGTGCGAGCTCTGTCCGCCGTACACCTTGCGGCCAACGACACGCTTGGCATACTGCACCGGCAGGCGGCGCTCACTGTCGTTCATGAAGACGATTACCCAGATGACCGCCAGGAACAGGACCAGCCACAGCGGGGCAAGAACAAGGTACTTGCCATAGGTGCCCGGATCCAGGAACCCATTGTAGAAATAGGCCCATACCTGGCCGAGGGTGGTGGGCATACGGGCGATAATGCTGGCAAACAGCAGGATCGAAATACCGTTCCCCACGCCTTTTACGTTGATCTGTTCACCCAGCCACATCATCAGTGCGGTACCGGCGGTGAACACAAAGATAATGACAAAAGCCGAGAACCAGGCGCTGGCGCCGCTGTTATACTCGGTAATGCCGTTATTGCGCAGATAGAAATAATAGGCGGTTCCCTGGATCAGCCCCAGTGCTACCGTGACATACCGGGTGATGGAAGCGATTTTCTTTCTTCCCTCTTCCCCTTCGCGGGCCATTCTCTCCAGGGGGCGAATGGCAACCGTGAGCAGCTGCATGATAATACTGGAGTTGATGTACGGGGTGATGCCCATGGCAAACAGCGTTGCGTTGCCAAAGGCACCGCCGGTCAGCATATTCACATAGCCAAGCGGCGTATCATCCACACGCGCCATCAAAGCGGACAGCGCCGATACATCCAAAAACGGAACCGGAATGACGGATCCCAGGCGGAAGACCACGATCACCAGCAGGGTGAACAGCAGCTTTTTGCGCAGATCCGGAATTCTGAAAGCATTCTTAATGGTGTTCAGCACTTAGATCACCTCTGCCTTCCCACCTGCAGCCTCGATTTTCTCTTTTGCAGCGGCGGAGAAAGCAGATACCTTGACGGTCAGGCTCTTGGTCAGCTTGCCGTTAGCCAGGATCTTCACACCGTCACAGCCATTCTTGATGATACCGGCCTTTACCAGGGCTTCTGCATCAACAATCGCACCATTCTCAAACTTTTCCAGAGAACCCACATTCACGGCAACGATCTCGCTGGCGAAAATGTTGTGGAACCCTCTCTTCGGGATACGGCGGGCCATGGGCATCTGGCCGCCTTCAAAGCTGGGGCGCATGCCGCGGCCTGCTCTGGCCTTCTGGCCCTTGTGGCCCTTACCGGCGGTTTTGCCCTGGCCGGAGCCATGGCCACGGCCAATGCGCTTTGCCTCTTTGGTAGCGCCGGCCACCGCAGTCAGTTCATTCAGTTTCATGACAATCGCACCTCCTTGTTTACTTCACTACTTCGACAAGGTGGGAGATCTTAGCCACCTTACCCTGTGTCTGGGCATTATCGGGCTGCGTGGTGCAGTCGCCGATCTTCTTGAGACCGAGAGCATGGGCGGTCGCGATCTGATCCGCTTTGCAGCCAATCAGACTTTTAATCAACTTAATGGTCATTGCTTGCGTCCTCCCTTACAGAATCTCTTTGACCGACTTGCCGCGGATGGCCGCGACCTCTTCGGCACTGCGCAGCTGGCGCAGACCCGCCATCGTGGCGCGCACAACATTGCAGGGGTTGTTGGAACGCAGGGCCTTGGTACGGATGTCCTTAATACCTACGCTCTCAACGACCGCACGAACCGCGCCGCCGGCAATAACACCGGTACCGGGGGCAGCGGGCTTCATCAGCACGCGGCCGGCGCCAAACTCGCCGATCACTTCATGGGGGATCGTGTCGCCGCGCAGCGAAACCTTGGTCAGGTTCTTCTTCGCGTCTTCGATGCCCTTGCGGATGGCATCCGGAACTTCGCCGGCCTTGCCGATACCGAAGCCCACGGTGCCGTTGCCGTCACCGACAACTACCAGAGCGGCGAACTTGAAAATACGGCCGCCCTTTACGGTTTTGGAAACGCGGTTGATCGCAACCACGCGCTCTTTCATTTCCATTGCGGAAGCGTCAATTCTAGCCAAAAGTATTCCTCCTTACTCAGAACTTGAGGCCGCCCTCGCGGGCGCCTTCGGCCAGCTCTTTGACGCGGCCGTGGAAGATATAACCGCCGCGGTCAAATACAACCTCGGAGATTCCCTTATCGGCAGCGCGCTTGGCCAGCAGCTCGCCGACCTTGTGTGCAGCCTCTTTGTTACCGCCATTTCCGCTGAATTCTGCATCCAGGGTGGAAGCAGCGCACAGCGTCACTCCTGCGACATCGTCGATAATCTGGGCATAGATGTTCTTGTTGGAGCGGAACACATTCAGGCGGGGGCAGGTAGCAGTGCCCGAAATTTTACCGCGCACTCTCTTGTGGCGGTGCAGTCTGGCTTTATTACTGGAAGCCTTATTCACCATTTGTCATTCACTCCTTACTTCTTCGAGCCCTTACCGGCTTTGCCTTCCTTGCGGCGGACTACTTCATAATCATACTTGATGCCCTTGCCCTTATAAGGCTCCGGCGGGCGCTTCTCGCGGACTTCAGCCGCAAACTGGCCAACCTGCTGCTTATCGGGGCCAGAGATCACAACGGTATTGGCGTTCGGTACATCGATCGTAATACCGGGAACCTCACTCACGATAACCTGATGGGAGAACCCGAGGTTCATCACCAGGTTGCTGCCCTGCTTCTGGGCACGGTAGCCAACGCCGTTTACTTCCAGCGTCTTCTTATAGCCCTCCGTCACACCGACCACCATGTTGTGGATCAGCGTACGGGTCAGGCCATGCAGCGAACGGTTTTCTTTCTCGTCATCAGGGCGGGTCACGACGATCTCGTTGCCCTCCACCGCAACGTTCATGTTGGGGTGGACCTTCTGGGTCAGGGTGCCCTTCGGGCCCTTTACCGTGACAACGCTGCCATCGATTTTTACCTCGACGCCGGCGGGAATATTTATGGGTTTTCTTCCAATTCGAGACATGTGTACACCTCCCTTATCTTACCAGACAAATGCCAGCACTTCGCCGCCGATGTTCTCTTTGCGAGCCTGGCGGTCGGTCATAATGCCCTTCGAAGTGGAGACGATGGCGATACCCAGGCCGTTCATAACCTTGGGCATATCCGCTGCGCCGGAATAAATGCGCAGGCCGGGCTTGCTCACGCGGCGCAGGCCCTTGATCACCGGGGTTTTGCCCTCGGCATACTTCAGCACAACCTTGATCATGCCCTGCTTGCCGTCTTCGGTTACGGTAAAGCTCTTTACGTAGCCCTCGTCCACCAGGATCTGGCAGATGGCCTTCTTGGCATTGGAAGCGGGGATCTCAACGGTATCATGTTTTGCGCTGCTTGCATTGCGGATGCGGGTCAGCAGGTCCGCGATGGTATCTGTAATCTGCATGCTGTTACCTCCTGTCCTTCGTTACCAGCTTGCCTTTTTCACGCCCGGGATCTCGCCCTTGTAAGCGAGCTCACGGAAGCAAATACGGCAAATACCGAACTTGCGAAGATAGGCATGCGGCCGGCCGCAGATCTTGCATCTGTTATAATGACGCGAAGAGAACTTCGGTTCTCTCTGCTGCTTCAGTTTCATAGCAGTTTTAGCCACAACAATCCCTCCTTATTTCGCAAACGGAGCGCCCATCAGAGCGAGCAGCTCGCGGGCCTCTTCATCGGTAGCGGCAGTGGTGACAAAGCAGATGTCCATGCCACGCACCTTATCGACCTTATCAAAATCAATTTCGGGGAAGATCAGCTGCTCGCGCACGCCCAGGTTGTAGTTGCCGCGGCCGTCAAAGGAGTTCGGATTGATTCCTCTGAAGTCACGCACACGGGGCAGGGCCACGTTGAACAGACGATCCATGAATTCGTACATACGCTCGCCGCGCAGGGTTACCTTCAGGCCGATATTCATGCCTGCACGCAGCTTGAAGTTTGCAACGGACTTCTTCGCTTTGCACACCATGGGCTTCTGGCCGGTGATGGCGGCGAGATCCGCGCTGATGGTGTCGATCACCTTGGCGTTTTCCTTGGCTTCGCCGGCGCCGACATTGACAACAATTTTGTCAAGCTTCGGGATCTGCATTACGCTCTCATAGTTGAATTTCTTCATGAGAGCGGGGGCAGCCTCCTGCTTGTAGAAATCTTTCAGTCTTGCCATTATTCAATCCTCCCTTACAGCGACTCGCCGCATTTCTTGCAAATGCGTTCCTTGCTGCCGTCCTCAAGAATCTTGTGGGCGACGCGGGTGGCTTTGCCGCAGTGCGGGCAAACAATCTGCACTTTGCAGGCATACATGGCGCCTTCGGCCTTTACAATGCCGCCGGTCTCGCCCATACGGCGGGGCTTGACGTGCTTGGTAACCATGTTGAGCTTCTCAACAATGACCTTTCCCTCTTTGGGGCTGACAGCCATTACCTTGCCCTGCTTGCCTTTGTCGTTGCCGCTGAGGATCTTAACGGTGTCACCAGTCTTCACATGAACATGATTCATAAAATTGGGCACCTCCTTACAGCACTTCCGGAGCCAGGCTCAGGATCTTCATATAATCTTTCTCACGCAGCTCACGTGCGACCGGCCCAAAGATACGGGTGCCTCTGGGGCTCTTGTCATCACGGATAATAACGGCTGCATTCTCGTCAAAACGGATATAGGTTCCGTCATCGCGGCGAACACCGGTAGCCGAGCGGACAATAACCGCTTTGACTACGTCGCCCTTCTTTACCACGCCGCCGGGTGCTGCTTTTTTAACCGAAGCAACCACG
>JBJEQH010000102.1:0-13144 GCA_051881655.1 Candidatus Heritagella sp.
CCATGTTTTTCAGCTGATTTAAGAATCGATAATAACGCGGAAGCCTGCGGATAACCGACATTGAAATATTCTCGCGTTTTGCCATTTACTTTCACAACCTCACATCATTAGTCTGCCATGAGAACAGCCAGGCGCTTGTTAATCTCATGCAGGAAAGTTTCCGAATCCGCAGAAACCTTGTTGGGCAGGGTGGACAGTGCGTACAGATCCCCCGTCATTACACCCTCTTCAATGGTCTGAATCGAAGCCTTCTCCAGTTTATCGGCAAATGCCATCAGGGCCTCATTCCCATCCAGCTCACCGCGCTTGCGCAGGGCGCCGCTCCAGGCGAAAAGGGTGGCCATCGAGTTGGTCGAAGTTTTTTCGCCCTTCAGATGACGGTAGTAGTGGCGCTGCACCGTACCATGGGCAGCCTCGTATTCATAAATTCCATCCGGGGAAACCAGAACCGAGGTCATCATGGCCAGGCTGCCGAAAGCCGTTGCCACCATATCGCTCATCACATCCCCGTCATAATTCTTGCAAGCCCAGATGTACCCGCCCTCCGAGCGAACCACACGGGCAACCGCGTCATCAATCAGGGTGTAGAAATAGGAGATACCCGCTTTTTCAAACTTCTCTTTGTACTCGCTTTCAAAAATCTCAGCAAAAATGTCCTTAAAGCGGTGATCGTACTTCTTGGAAATGGTGTCCTTGGTTGCAAACCACAGGTCCTCTTTCTTATCCAGCGCGAAGTTAAAGCACGAACGGGCAAAGCTCTCAATGCTCTTGTCGATGTTGTGCATGCCCTGAATCACGCCGGGGGTCTCAAAATCGTGAATGGTCATGCGCTCCTGTGTCCCATCCGCACGGGTCACCACCAGTTCCGCTTTGGCACCGGCCGGAACCTGCATTTCCACGTCGCGGTACACATCCCCGTAGGCATGACGGGCGATGGTGATCGGCTTTTTCCAGGTAGACAGGAACGGGGAGATTCCCTTGACCAGAATGGGAGAGCGGAACACTGTGCCGTCCAGAATGGCACGAATCGTGCCATTGGGCGATTTCCACATCTGCTTCAAGTTATATTCCTTTACACGCGCGGCATTAGGAGTAATGGTAGCGCACTTTACAGCAACTCCGTATTTTTTGGTGGCCTCGGCCGAATCCACGGTGACCTGATCATTGGTGGCATCGCGGTTTTCCAGCCCCAGGTCGTAGTATTCCGTATTCAGATCGACATAAGGGGCGAGAAGGATCTCCTTAATCTCTTTCCAGAGAATCCGGGTCATCTCGTCGCCGTCCATTTCGACAAGGGGGGTGTTCATTTGAATTTTTGCCATTGAGAAAGCCTCCTTTTGCAATCAGGCGTTTTCCTTCGTGTAGTTCAGCAGCCCGCCGGCCAGTACCATATCAATCTGGCGGTCGGTCAGAACGGCCTCTGCGGGGATGTCCACATTTTTGGTCAGATTCTTCACAAGAATGGGTTCATGATGAATCAGCTTCTCGCGGATATCGGGCAGGGCGAGTTCATCCATTTGGTCGATGGCATCATAATCCGCTTCATTTTTGAACACCAGCGGAAGAATACCGGCATTGGCCAGGTTTGCACAGTGGATGCGGGCAAAGGACTTGGCGAGAACCGCCTTTACCCCCAGATACAGGGGAACCAGGGCCGCGTGCTCACGGGAAGAACCTTGCCCATAGTTATGGCCGCCCACAACAATGGCCTTTCCTTCCTTGCGGCAGCGATCCGGGAATTCCTTATCGCAGACACCGAAGCAGAAATTGCTCAGATAGGGGATGTTGGAGCGGTAGGGGAGGATCTTTGCGCCGGCGGGCATGATGTGATCGGTGGTAATGTTATCGCCAACCTTCAAAAGCGCCTTGGCCTGGATCTCCTCGGGAAGGGCTGTGGTAGTGGGGAACGGCTTGATATTCGGTCCGCGCAGAATTTCCACATCCGCCGCATCTTCCACCGGAGCGGGAGGAACAATCATATTATCGTTGATCAGGAAAGAATTGGGCATGGCAATGGCGATCTCTTCGCCCAGCGTGCGGGGATCCGTGAAGACGCCGGCCAGGGCAGAGGCCGCCGCCGTTTCGGGGCTGACCAGATAGATCTGCCCATCGGCAGTTCCGCTTCTTCCCTCAAAATTGCGGTTGAACGTGCGCAGGGAAATACCCTTGGAGTTGGGGGACTGTCCCATACCGATGCAGGGGCCGCAGGCGCATTCCAGTACACGGGCTCCCGCCGCGATGATGTCCGCCAGGGCGCCGTTCTGGGCCAGCATATTGTAAACCTGCTTGGAACCGGGTGCGATAGCCAGGGAGACATCCGGGTGAACGGTCTTTCCCTTGAGAATCGAAGCTACCCGCATCATATCCAGATATGAGGAATTGGTGCAGGAACCAATGCAGACCTGGTCAATTTTCTGTCCGGCCAGCTCGGCAATGGGCTTTACGTTGTCCGGGCTGTGGGGACAGGCGGCCAGCGGCTCCAGCTTCGAGAGATCAATATCAATAGTTTCGTCATACTGCGCATCCGGATCGGAAGAGAGCTCTTTCCAGTCGCCGCCGCGCCCCTGCGCTTCCATAAAGGCGCGGGTCACATCGTCCGAGGGGAAGATAGAGGTAGTGGCACCCAATTCAGCGCCCATATTGGTGATGGTGGCACGCTCGGGCACCGTAAGAGAGCGGACGCCCTCGCCGCCGTACTCGATGATTTTGCCCACGCCGCCCTTTACGCTCATAATGCGCAGGACTTCAAGAATCACGTCCTTGGCACTGACCCAGGGGGACAGTTTTCCCGACAGACGTACCAATACCATTTTGGGCATGGTGATATGATAGGCGCCGCCGCCCATCGCAACGGCCACATCCAGACCGCCGGCCCCCATGGCCAGCATGCCCAGACCGCCGCCCGTGGGGGTATGGCTGTCAGAACCGATCAGGGTTTTTCCGGGAATACCAAAACGCTCCAGGTGCACCTGATGGCAGATGCCGTTGCCGGGGCGGGAGAAATAGATGCCATGCTTTTTGGCAATCGACTGGATAAAGCGGTGGTCATCGGCATTCTCAAAACCGGTTTGAAGGGTATTATGGTCAATATAGGCAACACTGCGCTCTGTTTTTACACGGGGCACACCCATCGCTTCGAATTCCAGATAGGCCATGGTACCGGTTGCATCCTGGGTCAACGTTTGATCAATCCGCAGGGCGATATCGCTGCCTGCCTGCATGTCACCGCTGACTAAATGTGACTGGATAATTTTTTGTGCAAGGGTAAGACTCATAGCGCAAGAAACTCCTTTCTTATTATGGAAAATCAATATGAGTAATATTATCGCGCAAAAATGGGAAGGTGTCAACTAAATAACGAACTTATTTGCAAATTCTTACAGGATCGTTAATATTCTTCACATGAATCCGCCCTGCTTGAGACCAAAAATCCACAGGAACACGGTCAGAATCGAGAAAAGCGTGGTGAAAACCACCAATTGTCCGGCCAGCGGGCCGTCCCCGTCCATCTGCTGGGCCATCGTGTAGGAGGAAACCGCCGTGGGGGAGGCGGACATGGCGAGAATAACGGCCAGCTGTTCATTGCGGAAGCCAAGAAGGATGGCCACCCCCACCGCCATGGCCGGGTAGACAATCAGCTTGCCGATCACACCGGTGGACAGCAGGCGGATGTATTTTTTGGTATCGGAAAAATGGAAGGAGGAACCCAATACAACAAAGGCGAGCGGAGTGGCCGTTTTGGCCAGGTCGGATACCGCTTTTTCCACCACGTAGGGGAGCTTTAGTCCGGTGAGCAGCAGAATGGCCCCCAGCAGGGAAGCGATGACCAGCGGGTTGGATACGATCCCGCGCAGGATCTTCTTTCCGTTGATTTTTCCTCCGCGGAAGATTTCCAGCACAATTACGGAGAGAATATTGATGAAGGGGACCACAAAACCAATGACGATCGAGGCAACGCCCGAAGCCGCCTCTCCAAAAAGGGCGATAGTGACCGGAAGACCGAAAAGAACAAAGTTGCTGCGGAACATTCCCTGAATCATCACGCCGCGCTTGCTGTTCTCTTTTACGGTAAGAACAATGAAAAGGAAGAACAGCAGGCAGCTGCACAGCATGCATAGCAGAGCATAAAGAATTAAGTGCGGCTGAAAACTGGTGGAGAGATCGGTGGTGTATACATTGTAAAACAACAGCAGGGGAAGAAAACAGCGGAATACCAGGTTGTTCAGCTCTTTTTCCGTTTTTTCAGAAATCATGTGGAGGCGTTTGAGCAAAACACCAACACACAGCAGAAGAAACAGGGGGGCAACGACTTCAAAAGACAAAATCAGATTCTCCACAGATAAAACCTCTTTTCATGTGGTTTTCACTTCTTTTCCGAGAAAAACCGGCTGGATTGTGAATGTAAATGATAATACTTACGATTATTATAGCACTAATACACAATGTTTGTAAATATAATTGTCAAATCAGGACGAATGGGCGTTTATTTTGGGGTGAATTTCTGTCCAGGAAGAATTGCTCCTTTTCATGAAAAGTGCTATAATCAAACTGTATATGGGTGCTTGGGTGTCCTTCTCTGCTCTTGGAAGGTATGAATTCACTTGTCCGGTGAAAGACTATCTTTCGGAGGTGGTTATGATGAAAAACAGCGCGTATCATAATCCTGGAAAAAACGACGCAGAGACAGATCCCGGCGCAGAAGACCGGCAGGAGAATTCCGGCGATCGGAATGATCCTGTGCAGGAGACCGGTTCCGTGCTGACCGGGGACGGAAACCATCAGATCACATGCCTGACGATTATCGGCCAAATTGAGGGGCACTATATTTTGTCCTCCCAGAATAAAACGACCAAATACGAGCATGTGATTCCGCTGCTGGTGGCCATTGAAGAGGACCCCAAAACCGATGGGCTGCTGGTGCTGCTGAATACGGTTGGCGGGGACGTGGAAGCGGGTCTGGCTTTGGCGGAATTGCTGGCCGGAATGAAAAAACCCACGGTTTCCCTGGTATTGGGGGGAGGGCATTCCATTGGTGTTCCCCTGGCGGTGGCGGCCAAGCATTCTTTCATTGTGCCGTCGGCCACCATGACCATCCATCCGGTTCGGATGAACGGCCTGATGCTGGGGGTGCCTCAGACCCTGGAATACTTTCAGCGCATGCAGGACCGCATTACCCGGTTTGTCTCTCACAATTCCAAAATCAGCCCCCAGCGTTTTCTCGAGTTGGCGATGAATACGGAGGAGCTGGTTATGGATGTGGGGACGGTGCTGGATGGACCGGCCGCCGTCCGGGAAGGACTGATTGATACCCTTGGATCCCTTTCGGATGCTCTCGCATGCCTGTACGACATGATTGATGAGAAGAGGAAAAAGGAGAAAAAAGGGAAAAAGGCGGCAGCACGAAAAAAGCAGGCACAAAACAATTGACGGTTCGGCGGATTGTTCCGCCGGAGTACATAGTGAAAATGGAGGTTACTTATGGAAATTTGGGAAGCGATCGTACAGGGTATTATTCAGGGGGCTACGGAATTTTTGCCGGTGTCCAGCAGCGGTCACCTTTCTCTGGTGCAGCATGTGATGGGCGCCCAGCCGGAAAGCCTGTTTTTCGACATCATGCTTCACGTGGGCACATTGATCGCGGTCATTGCCGTGTATTATCAGGTGATTTGGCGCATGATCCGCGAATTTGTTTTTCTGATCCGCGATATTTTCCGGCGGGATTTTCACTGGAAGACCATGAGCGACGACCGCCGGCTGCTGATGATGCTGATGATCGGTCTGATCCCCCTGTTCCTGCTGTTCCTGCCGGTGCCCGGTACCGGGATGAAGGTCAAGGATCTGGCGGATGCGTGGGCAACGGACAGCAGCATCCTGCTGGAGGGCTGTGCCCTGCTGGCTACTTCCATTCTGCTGACCTTGGGGATTTTCAGTATCCGCAAGTATCAGAAGAAGGTAATCCTCACCAATGAGGGCCGGAAACTGCGCTTTGACGGGCGGAAAAAGTATCATGTGGCAGATGCCCTCTGTGTGGGCGTTATGCAGTGCCTGGCCGCCGTTTTTCCGGGCCTTTCCCGTTCCGGTTCCACCCTTTCCGTCTCGCTGATGCGCGGGATCAATAAGCAGAAGGCCCTGGATTACTCGTTTGTTTTGGGAACTCCGGCTATTCTGGCCGCTGCCGTTCTCTCCCTGAAGGATCTGGGGACTGATACCGTGCAAATCGGCACCCCGGCGCTTCTGGCCGGGATGATTACGGCCGCTGTGGTGGGCTTTTTGGCGATCAAACTCTTCAAATGGATGCTGGCCAGCGATAAAATGTACATTTTCATTGTGTACACCTTTATTCTGGGTCTTGCAACCGTGGTCATCGGGATTATTGAACAGAGCACCGGTGTCAATCTGTTTACCGGTCTCCCTCTGTAAAAACGGAAATTACATAATTGGGGAAGAACAATCATGGCATCATCAAAAAAGCAAAAGACACAGAAAAGTACAAAGCCGGCCGCTTCCAAAAAGCAGGCGGAGAAAAGAACAACGGCGGCCTCACGCCGTTCTTCTTCTGCGGGAAAGGGGAAAACCCCATCCCGCACGCCCTCCCGGCAGGAGAGAGCGGCGCTTACACCGGAACAGCAGAAGCAACGCAATCAGGTTCGTGCCGTCATTCTTTTTGCAGTCTCGATCCTGCTTTTCTGCCTGGTTCTGATTCCCGGCGAGTCCTTGTGGCGGTGGCTGCATGAACTGATGCCCGGCCTCTTTGGCATCTGGTCCATTTTGTGGCCGGTTCTCCTCATGTATATTGCGATTATTACCGCCATGGAGAAGCGCACGGGGAAGCTGCGCATTCAAATTATCTCCATGTCGTGTGTGATCCTGCTGTGCTGTGCGTGCGGCTTTGTTTTTGAAAACTCGGAATTGCCGACGGCCGATCACTTTTTTGCGCTGCTGGGCTCTTTTTATGACCGGGGCGTACATGGCGGCGGCGCCGGCCTGATGGGCAGCCTGATCGGCTGGCCCTTTCTCAGCTTGCTGGGCAGCATCGGGTCCAAGATTGTGATTCTGCTGATTCTGTTTGTCGCCATTATGCTCCTGACCGGCACAACCCTGATTCAGCTGTTCCGCACCCTTTCCAAACCGGCCCGCGCCGCGATGGAGGTTCGGGAACGGCATAAAGAGGAGCGGGCTGCCGAACAGCAGGCCCAGACCGAATCGGCCGTTATTGATATTCCCCTTCCGTCCCATCCGGTGCAGTCCTCCGGAAAGCCGGCGCTTCGCAATGAAAAGCAGTCCAAGGTGGTGGCGGCAGCCAACGCCATGAACCAGCCCTTTGAACTCTCGGGCCCCAATGGATCCCTGCCGGAAAGGGGAGAGGATACCCGTCCTCCGGCCAATTTGCAGGAGGCCGTGGCGGCGGCCAATGCGGCGGCGGTGGAGTCGGGCCTGCCTGCGGTGCTGGAAGAAAAGGCGGCAGCGCCGGTGATTCCTTCCGCCGACAAGCTGGTGGAAACCGTCCGGCTTGCCTCCAAAGAGGGGCCGCTCCCGGAGAAGAGCGAACCCCGTACCGAGGTGCGGCTCAAAGCATCTGCCCCCGAAGCCCCGCAGTCCGCACCGGAGAAAACGGCAGCATCCTCCCATGTGGTGACCCCGGAATTCCGCCCCGAACCGGTGGAGGAGGGGGCCTACCGGTTCCCGCCGCTCTCCCTGCTGGAGGCCAGCCGTGTGCCCAATGCGCAGAATGAGACCGCAGAGCTGCAGACCAACGGGAATTTGCTGGTGCAAACCCTGAAGAGCTTTGGGGTTACTACCAAAATTGTGGATATATCCCGCGGTCCATCGGTTACGCGCTATGAGCTGCAGCCGGCTGCCGGTGTAAAAATCAGTAAAATTACGAATTTGGCGGATGATATCGCCATGAATCTGGCGGCCTCCGGTGTGCGTATCGAGGCGCCGATCCCCGGAAAAGCCGCCGTGGGCATTGAAGTGCCCAATAAAACCCGCAGTACCGTGCGCATGCGCGATCTGTTGGAGTCCAACGCGTTCACCATGGCCAAGAGCAAATTGACGGTGGCGCTGGGGCGCGATCTGGCCGGTGCCGTGGCAGTGGCGGATCTGGCCAAAATGCCCCATCTTCTGATTGCCGGCACCACCGGTTCCGGTAAATCGGTCTGTGTAAACGCGATGATTGTCAGCATCCTCTATAAATCCACGCCGGATGAGGTCCGTTTCCTTCTCATCGACCCCAAGGTGGTGGAATTCGGCGTCTACAACGGGATTCCCCATCTGCTGGTGCCGGTTGTCACCGATCCGCGCAAAGCCGCGGGTGCCCTGAATTGGGCGGTAACGGAAATGCTCAAGCGCTATAAAATCTTTGCGCAGTGCAACGTCCGTGATTTGTCCGGTTACAACCGTTTGGCACAGGAACGGAATTATGTGGATGAGGACGGCCAGCCTATGCTTCACATGCCGCAGATCGTCATCGTGATTGACGAGCTGGCCGATTTGATGATGGCCGCTCCCAACGAGGTGGAGGATTCCATCTGCCGTCTGGCGCAGATGGCCCGGGCCGCCGGTATGCATCTGGTTGTTGCCACCCAGCGCCCGTCGGTCGATGTGGTCACCGGACTGATCAAAGCGAATATTCCCAGCCGCATCGCCCTTACGGTGTCAAACGGGGTGGATTCCCGCACGATTCTGGATTCGGTCGGTGCCGAAAAGCTGCTGGGGCAGGGGGACATGCTGTTTTCTCCCATCGGCGCCCAAAAGCCCATGCGTATTCAGGGCTGCTTTGTCTCGGACAGCGAGATTGAATCCATTGTCAATTATGTGAAAAAGACAAAGAAATCGGAGTATGACACCGAGATCATGGACGAGATCGAGAAGAATGCGGTAGCCGAACACACCGGGGAGGAGAATGGCGACAGCGATTCCTCGGACCCCATGATGAACGAGGCGATCAAGTGTGTGGTAGAAGCCGGCCAGGCTTCCACCTCCCTTTTGCAGCGCCGTCTTCGCCTGGGATATGCCCGCGCCGGGCGGCTGATCGACGAGATGGAACAGATGGGGATTGTCGGCCCTCATGAAGGCTCCAAACCCCGTGCGGTTCTGATGACTTATCAGCAATACCTGGAGCGCCAGGCGCAGCAGGCGGAATAAAAAGGAGAGGGCGGCCGTTGGCCGCCCTGAAAAAAGATTGCGAGGTGCCAGTGTGGCTTTTTTGCCCATTACAGCGGAAGAAGTGAAACAGCGGGGATGGGATGCCCCGGATTTTGTCCTGGTTACCGGCGACGCCTATGTGGATCACAATACCTTTGGGACCGCGATTATTTCCCGTGTATTGGAGAAGCATGGGTATCGTGTGGCGATTCTGGCCCAGCCGGATTGGCATTCCGACCGGGATTACACGCGGTTCGGCCGGCCGAAACTGGGATTTATGGTGAATTCCGGGAACATTGATTCCATGGTTGCCCATTATACAACCGCCCGAAAGCGGCGGAGTACGGACGCCTATTCACCGGGAAAACGGACAGGGCTGCGCCCGGATCGTGCGGTTATCGTTTACTCACAGGCGCTGCGCCGTCTTTATCCGGATGTCCCCATTGTGATCGGCGGGTTGGAAGCCTCGCTGCGGCGGTTTGCTCACTATGATTACTGGGATGACGCGATCCGCCCATCCATACTGCTGGAGAGTCAGGCGGATTTGCTGTCATTTGGCATGGGGGAAAAGCAGACCATTGAAATTGCAGATCGGCTCAGGCGTGGGGAACCCATTTCCTCGATGCGGGATATCCGCGGTACCTGTTACTGTGTTCCCATCCGGGACTATCAGCCCGGCCCGGCGGCGGAATGTCCCAGCTTTGAGCAGGTGTGCGAGTCCAAACGGGAGTATGCGATTTCCTGCCGCAAGCAGCAGGATGAGCAGGATGCGGTCCGGGGAAAACGGGTGATCCAGCGGCATGGGGATCAAATGCTGGTTCAAAATCCGCCCATGGCACCGCTGACGACGGAAGAGCTGGACGAGGTGTACGAACTTCCCTACGAGGGAACGTACCACCCGGTTTATGAAGCGATGGGCGGCGTTCCCGCCATTGAGGAAGTGGAGTTCTCGATTACCCATAATCGGGGGTGCTTTGGTGCCTGCAATTTCTGTTCGATTGCCTTTCACCAGGGAAGGGCGGTCACCGTTCGCAGCGAGGCTTCGGTCCTGCGCGAAGCGGAAAAGCTGACACACCGCCCCGGCTTTAAGGGATATATTCACGATGTGGGCGGGCCTACGGCGAATTTCCGAAAGCCCTCCTGTGAAAAACAGCTCAAAGCGGGGCTGTGCAAGGGGAAGAAATGTCTGGCTCCCACTGCATGCCCGGCCCTGCAGGCCGATCACAGTGAATATCTGCATATGCTGCGTGCTCTCCGGGGACTTCCCGGTGTGAAAAAGGTGTTCATCCGCTCCGGGATCCGGTACGACTACATGCTGAAGGATCCCAGTGATGCATTCCTGAAAGAGTTGGTGCAGTACCATGTCAGCGGGCAGCTGCGTGTGGCACCGGAGCATTGTTCGGCCCATGTTCTCGATTGCATGGGGAAGCCGCATATCGAGCTGTACCGGCAGTTTCAGCGCAAATTTTATGCCGAAACCAGACGGATCGGAAAAGAGCAGTATCTGGTGCCCTATCTGATGTCCTCCCATCCCGGCAGTACCCTGCAGGATGCCATTGAACTGGCCCTGTTTTTGAAAGAAGAAAATCTGCGCCCTGAACAGGTACAGGATTTCTATCCCACGCCGGGCACCATCTCCACCTGCATGTTTTATACCGGCCTGGATCCGTATACCCTGCAGGAGGTTTTTGTTCCCCGCACCGATCATGAAAAGGGATTACAGCGGGCCCTTCTGCAGTACTATGAACCGAAAAACCACAAAGCCGTTGTCGAGGCCCTGAGAAAAGCCGGGCGCACGGATCTGATTGGTACGGGGCCCAAGTGCCTGGTTCGTCCGCTTCCCGGGGATTATCCGAACGGAAAACCAAAACAGCAGAAGGGGGAGGATCCCCGGTGGAAGAAAAACAACCGAAAGCCGGGAAAAAGTACCGGAAAAAGAAAGTAACCGGTATCGTTTTTCTGCTGCTGATTCTGTTGGCAGGGGGCCTATGGTTCCGGTTTTCCCCCGAATCCCTGCAAAGGGCCCGGAGTATTCTGGGGATCACCGAACCGGGGGACGAGGTGGAAGAACTGCCGTTTTCGGTCCATGTTCTCGATGTGGGGAAAGCAGACGCCATTTACCTTCACAGCGGAGAAGTGGACATACTGATTGATGGCGGCACCTATGACTGCGGGGAAAAAGTTTGCCAGTATTTAAAGCGCCGGGGTGTGACATCTTTGGATGTAGTGGTTAACACGCATCCGGATCAGGACCATATCGGCGGCCTTTCCCAGGTTTTGGAGGACTTTCCCGTTGAGGAAATCTGGTATGGCCCGTGGGAGACCGAGCCGGAACTGGAGGAATACACGCGGTTTTGGCAGGTCGTTCAGGAGAAAGAGATTCCCGCCTATACACCGCTGCCGGGGCAGCGTCTGTTTTTGGGGGATTTGCAGATTCATGTGCTGGGCCCGCTGACGCTCTCTTCCGAGAGCAACAATAATTCTCTGGTAATTCGTGTGGCCTATCAGGATACCTCGATTCTGCTGATGGGGGATGCCGAGGAGAAGGAGGAGACACAGATTTTCACCATATTCCCCTTTGAAGAGCTCTCTTCTGATATTCTGAAGATCGGCCACCACGGAAGCGAAACTTCCACGACGCCCGCCTTTCTGCAGCAGGTTTCCCCGCGGTATGCGATTATCAGCGTGGGGGAGGATGCCAATGACCTCCCCAGGCAATCGGTATTGGACCGCCTGAAAGAAAAAGAGATTTCCGTATATCGCACAGATTGGCATGGAACCGTGGTTTGCGGCAGTGATGGAACTTCATGGATATTTCGAACAGAAAAAGAACAGGAGGAACTGAAATGAAACAATTGATTATTGACCGGTTTGAGGGTACGTTCGCAATTTGCGAGGATAAGGATCTGCGCTATTTTGGCATTGAAAAGGAAGAACTGCCGGCAGGGGCCGAAGAGGGGACCGTTCTGGTCATTGACGATGATGGCAATCTCCACATTGATGCGGAGGAAACGGAGCGCCGCCGTCAGAGAATCCTGGCAAAGCAGAAAAAATTATTTGGTTGAACGAAAAGACGCAAAGAAAAACGCAGTTGCCTTCCCGATAAACCGGGGAGAGGCAGCTGCGTTTTTTGTGAATGGAGAAATTGTGCAGGGAAAAGCGGATCTCGTTTTTTTCCGCAGACAATAGGCGGCATTTGAAAGTCACTCCATAGGATTTTGTGACGTTTTTTCCTCCTCTGCCGGGGCGAGGGGGAGCTCCATATACCGGCGGTAGGTTTGAAAACCGGCATTTTCATAGAATTTCAGGGCGCCCTCGTTAAATTCCCACATGTCCAGCTCCATGCGGGGGAATCCCTTTTTCACCACGTCTTTTTTCATAAAAGCGACCAGCGCAGTGGCAATCCCCTTGCGCCGGTGTTCTTCATCAACGCCGAATTCCACCACCTCATAGTAATGCCGCTCCAGACTGTAGGGAGACAGGGGTTTTGTTCTGTATTCCACTATGGCAAAGCCGCAGATTTTGTCTTCCACCAGGGCCACAATCACATCGGATTGATCGGACGAAAACCACTCGTACAGAAGGTTCTGCATCTCCTCACAAAAACCGGGGCGAAAAATATCCGGCCGACCCTGACAGTGAACCGTATTCACCTGCCGGCGGATCTCATTGACGGCGGGAAGATCCTCATATTGGGCAAAACGTACGGGAATATCCATGGGAATCGCCTCCTTTTCAAAGTAGGAATTAGAAATTATCTGTGCCCGCAGGAGTTATGGGTGAGGGTAAAAAGATACCCTTCCTTTTTGCAGCGGGCAAATCGGATGCGCAGATGCAAGCATTATGCATCCGGCTGATTCAATTCTTCCAGCGCTGCACGAACGGCCGCAATTACAAAGGCAGAAAATGTACAATCTTTCCCCTGGATGGCCTGTTCTACCGCTTCCATAATGTCGTTGGGAAAACGGATGGTCTTGTATATCGTTGGGGGTGTGGA
>JBJEQH010000103.1:0-13067 GCA_051881655.1 Candidatus Heritagella sp.
TGGCCCACCTGGGCCACCCCATCCTGGGGGACACGGTGTACGGCGCCAAAAAGGCGGTTCCGGGTCTGCAGGGCCAGTGCCTTCACGCGGTCCATGGCGGCACCCACGGGCGGCAGCAGCAGGATCACCAGAGTGATCGCGGCCTCCAGCCCCAGATAGCTCCCGTTATAGGCGACGGAATACAGCAGGGCGGGCATCCCTTCGGGGGCATAAGCGGCAAAGAACAGCACCCCGCTGAGTACGGCAAAGACAAACCGGCCCAACACCCCCACTAAGTATCCCAGCGGCAGCCCGTGCTTTTTCCGGGAGAGCAGGCCGCACAGCCCCAGTGCGCCGAAAGCCAGCGGGTAATCAATCAGCATCTGCGGCAGAGAGTAGAACACGGGCTCCAGCACAAACTGCAGCAGGCCGTAGGCGACGCCTGCGGTGATTCCCACCCGGGCGCCGTACCAGTACCCCGGCAGGCAGACAAACAGCATGCTGAGCAGGGTAATACTGCCGCCAAAGGGCAGGGAGAAAAATTTCAGGAAGGACAGCACCGTTGCCAGTGCCATGGACAGCGCACAGAAGGTGATCTGAAGGGCGGTCAGCCGTTTTTCTTTCCGCTTTAAAAAGAAAAAGAGCAGCCCCACAGCCAGCACCAGCAGTACGCCCAGCAGGAGATAGCCCGCCGGGGTGGGCACATACACGGTCTCTTCCCAGCTGTTGGTGGTTTGGGTGAAAAAGAATTCGAACATAAAAATACCTCCTTTTGTTTGGCAGAAAGGAGGGGAGAGAGCCACTGTCCCCCCTTTTAGTGGAACAGGGCCTCTGCCTTTGGTCCCAATGGACGCAAAAACAGCGGGCCTGCCTTTCCCGGAGGAAACAGAAACGGCCATATAAAAGAAACACAGAAGCCTTCCTACGCCGGTATGATCCGGATCAGGTAATGAGGGTCAAGCTTTCCTTTTCTCAGCGGCATGGCGCCGCTCCCCTTGCAAACTGCAATTTCATTATAGGCGGCCGGAACGCGGGTGTCAAGCCCCGCCGACGGCAAAAAGCCCGCTGAAGATTTTTTCTCTTCAGCGGGCTTTTTTCAATCACAGGGAGGACTCGCCGTCCTTCTTGGCGGCCAGCAGATCGCGGATTTCGGTCAGCAGAACCTCTTCCTTCGAGGGCTTGGGCGGCTCCGGCGGGGCGGCCGGTGCTTCTTCCTTCTTGCGGCGCAGCCGGTTCAGCCCTTTAATCAGCAGGAACAGCGTCAGGGCAATAATCAGAAAACTAAACACATCCTGCAGGAACTGGCCGTAGGCGATGGTGATGGTGTCGCCGGTCAGCGGAGCGGGGATCGAAACGGACAGGCTGGAAAAATTGACCGAGCCGGTGATCATGGACAGGGCGGGGGTGACAATGTTGCCGATCAGGGAGTTCACGATGGTGGTAAACGCACTGCCGACGACAAGACCGACGGCCATGTCGATTACGTTGCCCTTCATGGCGAACTCTTTAAATTCCGCGAGGAATTTCTTCATGGGGTACTCTCCTCCTCATTTTTCTCCGCCGGCTCCAAAGGGGAACCCGGGCGGATCGTTTGATACCCTAAGTATAGCGCAGATTGCGGCGGGAGAAAAGGGGGAAGATCACTCTTTTTCGTCTTTTTTGACCGATTTGGCCGCCAGATTCTCCCGGGCAACCGCCAGCATCAGCTTGACACGGTTTTCCTGATTCACCCGGGTGGCGCCGGGGTCATAGTCAATGGCCACAATGTTGGACTGGGGATACAGCTCGCGGATCTTGCGGATCATGCCCTTGCCGCACACATGGTTGGGCAGGCAGCCGAAGGGCTGGGCACAGACGATATTCTCATACCCGGCCCGGGTCAGCTCGATCATCTCGGCGGTCAGCAGCCAGCCCTCGCCCATTTTGTCGCCGTAGCCAATCACGCCGTCCACCATCTTCTTCACTTCTTCATACGGGGCCGGCACTTCAAAGCAGGGCTGGGTGGCGATGGCATCGTTCAGCACGTGCTGCAGGCGGCTGGCGTAATGGTACAGCAGCCCCACCACCTTGGCCTTTGCCCGGCTGCCGCCGTACAGCTTGATATCCTCCAGACGGTTGTCGATTTTAAACAGGACAAAATTCAGAAGGCCGGGCACGTTCACCTCGCACCCCTGGGAAGCGAGGAAATCCTCGAGGTGGTTGTTGGCAAAGGGCGCGTATTTTACATAGATCTCGCCCACGATTCCCACGCGGATTTTGGGGGTGCGGTTGACCGGGATTTTGGCAAAATCGGCGGCCATGGCGGTCAGCTCGGCCGAGACTTCTTTCACCGAACAGGCCTTGCCCCGGTTGATCTTTTCGCACAGATCGTCGGTCCATTTCTGCACCAGCCGGTCGGTCTCGCCGGGATGGATTTCATAGGGGCGCAGCTGGTTGGCAAGCAGCATCAGCGCGTCGCCGTACACGGCCCCGGCCACCATGTGATAAACCATGGGCAGGGTCAGGTGGAACCCGGGGTTGTGCTCCAGCCCCGACAGGTTCAGACTGATCACCGGAATCTGGGACAGCCCGGCTTTCTTCAGGGCCTTGCGCAGCAGATGGATGTAGTTGCTGGCCCGGCATCCGCCGCCGGTCTGGGTGATAATCAGGGCCGTTTTGTCCAGGTCGTATTTTCCGCTTTTCAGCGCGTCGATAAACTGGCCGATGACCAGCAGGGCCGGATAGCAGGTATCGTTGTGGACATATTTCAGCCCCTCCTGCACAATGCCCGGGCCGCTGGTGGTCAGCAGCTCGGCCTTATAGCCCTCGTGCCGGAAAATATTGACAAAGAAAGAAAAGTGGATGGGCAGCATCATGGGGCACAGGATGGTGTACTCCTTTTTCATCTCTTTGGTAAAGAGGACACGCCCGGTCTTGTCGCGTTTCAGTTCTGCCATGGGGGTCACCTCACTGTTCCAGCGCAGCGAACAGGCTGCGCAGACGAATCTTCACGGCGCCCAGATTGGTGATCTCATCGATCTTGATCTGGGTGTAAATCCGATGGTTGCTCTCCAGAATTTCGCGGACCTCGTCGGTGGTAATGGCGTCCACGCCGCACCCGAACGAAACCAGCTGTACCAGGTTCATGTCCTTCTGGGTGCAGACATACTGGGCCGCCGAGTACAGCCGCGCGTGATAGGTCCACTGGTTCAGCACGTGGCGGGGCGTTTTCTTGATTTTGCCGCTGATGCAGTCCTCGCTGATCACGGCGGCGCCCATGCTGGTGATCAGCTTGTCGATGCCGTGGTTGATCTCCGGATCCAGATGATAGGGCCGGCCGCTGAGAACAATGATGGGCATACCCTTTTCGCGGGCTCTGGCAATGATCCGTTCCCCTTCGCGGCGCACATTTTCGCGGTACTCGTCATAGGCTTCGTAGGCGACCTTGCAGGCCTTGCCCACTTCCTCCAGCGTGATGCCCGGGAAGTAGTCGGCGAGCGCGTACAGCAGATGCAGGGGGAAATCCTTGCGGCGGTGCACACCCAGGTACTCCTTGATGAAGGGAACACCCTCCAGCTCGGGGGTATTGGCCGCGATCACCTCGGGATAATAGGCGACCACCGGGCAGTTATAATGGTTGTCGCCCAGCTTTTCATCGAAGTTATACGACATGCAGGGGTAGAAAATGGCATCGACCCCGTCGTTGATCAGCGAGATCACATGGCCGTGCATCAGCTTGGCGGGGAAGCAGACCGTGTCACTGGGGATGGTGTGCTGGCCCATGGTGTACAGCTCCCGGCTCGACAGGGGCGAGATGACCACCTCAAAGCGCAGGGCCGTGAACAGGGCATGCCAGAACGGCAGCATTTCGTACATATTCAGCCCCATGGGAATGCCGATGCGCCCGCGGGATTTTTCGTCCTTCACGGGGCCCAGCGCCCGCAGGGTGTTCAATTTATAGGAGAAGATATTCAGTTCTTCGGTTTCTCCGGTTTTGCGGCGGGTGACGGGCTTTTCGCACCGGTTGCCGCCGATGTAGCGCCGCCCGTCGCCAAACAGGTTGACCGTCAGGCGGCAGTGGTTGCTGCACAGGCCGCAGTTGGTCACCTTTACCTCGTGGGTAAAGTTTTCCAGCAGATCGCGGCTCAGGCGGCATTCGCCCTTTCCGCCCTTTTCGCGGGCGTACACGGCCGCGCCGTAGGCCCCCATCAGGCCCGAGATATCCGGGCGGATTACCTCGACCCCCAGTTCTTTTTCAAACACGCGCAGCACGGCGTCGTTCAGAAACGTACCGCCCTGCACCACAATGTGCCGCCCCAAATCGGCGGCGCTGGGGGCGCGGATGACCTTATAAATGGCGTTTTTCACCACCGAGACCGACAGCCCGGCGGAGATATCCGCCGTGGTGGCGCCGTCCTTCTGGGCCTGCTTCACGCTGGAGTTCATAAAGACCGTGCAGCGCGAACCCAGATCCACCGGGTGTTTGGCATAAAGGCCCAGCTTTGCAAACTCCTCGATGCTGTAACCCAGCGTGCTGGCAAAGGTCTGCAGGAAAGAGCCGCAGCCGGAGGAACAGGCCTCGTTGAGGAAGATATTGTCGATGGCGCCGCCCCGGATTTTAAAGCATTTCATGTCCTGGCCGCCGATGTCGATGACAAAATCCACATCCGGCAGGAAGGTTTTGGCCGCGGTGAAGTGCGCCACCGTCTCCACAATCCCGTAATCCAGGGCGAAGGCGTTTTTCAGCAGTTCTTCTCCGTATCCGGTCACGGCACCGGTTTTAATGCGCAGATTGGGGTGGCTGCGGAACAGCTCCAGTAAGTAATCCCGGATAATCGGAACCGGGTTGCCGGAGTTGCTCTGATAGGTACTGCTCAGCACCCGACCCTGCTCATCCAGCAGGACGGCCTTGACCGTGGTGGAGCCGGCGTCCACGCCCAGGTAGCAGTCCCCTTCGTAGGTATCAATATCCCCGCGGGGGGCGCGGCAGGAGGAATGACGACGGACAAAGGCGGCGTATTCCTCTTCGTTTTCAAACAGCGGCTCGATCGAGCGGAACGCCGCATGGGACCGGTATTCCGCCACTTCCCCGATGGCGCGGTCCAGGTCCACCTCGTCCTGGCTGCTCATAGCGGCGCCCAGCGCCACAAAGTAGAGCGAATGCTCGGGGCACAGGCCGGTGGTGTGCAGGGCGGTATCGAAGGCCTGACGCAGCTCGGAGAGGAACGTGAGCGGCCCGCCCAGATACACAATGCTGCCCTGGATCGGGCGGCCCTGCGCCAGCCCGGCGATGGTCTGGTTGGCAACGGCATTGAAAATACTCATGGCCAGGTCCTGCTTGCGGGCCCCCTGATTCAGCAGGGGCTGAATATCCGATTTGGCGAAAACGCCGCAGCGGGAAGCAATGGTATACGTTTTCTCGTGCTCCTTCGCCAGCTCGTTCATCTCGTCCGGCGTGATGTTCAAAAGCGTGGCCATCTGGTCGATAAAGGCACCGGTGCCGCCGGCACAGCTGCCGTTCATGCGCACCTCCATGCCGCCGGTCAGAAACAGGATTTTGGCATCCTCGCCGCCCAGCTCAATAATGGCGTCCGTCTGGGGGAGAACACGCGATACGGAGATGCGGGTCGCATAGACCTCCTGAATAAAGGGCAGGTGGCAGACTTCGGCAATCCCCATTCCCGCGCTGCCGGATACCGACAGGGGAATATGGCTGCCCCAGTCATTCCGCAGGCGCGTCAGCATTTCGCCCATCTTCTCGGTAATCCGGGAAAAATGGCGCTCGTACGACTCGTAGACAATCTGATCTTCGTCATTCAGCACCACGCATTTGATGGTGGTCGAGCCCACATCAAGCCCAATTCGCATTGTATAAAATCCCCATTTCTCCGGCCGGGTATCGGAAAGGGCGGGTCCTGCCGGGAGGAAACCGCCCGCATAAGAAAGGGCAGAATCACGCCATCAGGACGGAATCTGCCCGTTTATCAAGGTTTTCAAAATACACAGCACAGAAAAAGGGAACCCGTTTTCCCGCGCTGTTTACGATTTTACAGCGAAACCCGTAAAAAAGTCAACCGGTTCCTTGTGAACAATTCGTGACAAATCGCCCTTTTGGGACAAAACCAGCCATCTGACCGGTTTTCTCCGGGCAAGAAAGCGGGAAACTGTGCAGGATTTTACGGGGAAAGGGCCTCTGCCTGCCGCAGGGTGTACCCTTCGGCGATCAGGGTGAAACCAGCATTCTCCCCGTACAGCAGGACCTCCTTTTCGGGGGTGACAAATACGGCAGAGGCCGAAAAGGTCCGCAGCAGCGGCAGGCTGTCCTCCACCCCCAGAATCATACAGGCCCGCGCCAGCGCGGCGCTGACGGCGCCGTTTTCCTGCCAGACCGTCACCGACAGCACCGGGCAGTCGGCCGGCCGGCCGGTGGAGGGGTCCAGCAGGGAGGAATAGATGGTTCCGTCCTGCGTAAAGGAGGGCTCCAGCCACCCGGCGGTGGTGATCACGCCCCCCTGCGAAAATTCCCAGGTGCCCAAAACCGCGCTGTCATCCCCCAGGGGATCGTGGACCGCGGCGGAAAAAGCCGAGCCGTCCGGTTTGTGCCCGAACACCCCCACGCACTCCCCAATGGCGATGATCCCGCCGGTCAGGCCGCTCTCCCGGTAGCTCTGCAGGGCCGCATCGCACCCGGCACCGCGCAGGATGGGCGTCAGGTCAATTCCGCTGCCGTGCGCGTAGAGTGAAGCGGTGTTTTCCCCGGTATTCACCCGCAGATTCTCATACCCGCACAGGGAGAGGGCCCGCTGCCGTTCTTCTTCTCCGGGAATCTGCGGATCGCCGGCAAAATTCCACAGGGAGGTGACCGGCAGAAGCGTGGGATCATAGGCACCGCCGCTCTCCCGGGCGACGTCTAAAAGATCCCGGAGAAGGCGGGCGGTTTCGGGCTCGATTTCCGTCCACACGGTTCCGGCGGCACTGTTCAGAATTTCGATATCCGAGCCCGCCCGGTTCCAGCTCAGCCGGTCCTCTGTTTCCTCTACGGCCCCTGCGGCGGCTTCGGCCGCTTCCTGGGCCGATAAATCCGATTCCCCTGTATACAGCACCTGCTGCACATAGGTGTCCATGCAGACAGAAGTGGCATCATATCCGGTATCCATTCCCGGCCGGCCCATCCACTGCACGGCGGCAATGGCAAAAAGCAGAAGGCACACGCCCATACAGACAAAGGTCAGGCGGCGCAAACGCTCGGCGGTCATGAAATTCCCCCTTTTTCTCCCGGGGAACCCCAAAAGGCGCCCCCGATTTTTCCCCAGTATAGCACAAAGAGGGGTGGGAAAAAAGAGGACAGGAGACGTTTTTCTATGGAAAAGGGACAGGAAATATGGTATACTGAACATAGCTTTCCGGACCTGAGCGGAGAGGAAATTTGACATGATTTCGGAGGGATAGGCAGATATGGGTACCGAGAAAATGGATGTAACGGCCTTGGGCGAGCTTCTGATTGATTTTGTTCACAAGGGAAACAACGAACTGGGTTCTCCGGTTATGCATGGAAATCCCGGCGGCGCTCCGTGCAACTTTCTGTGTGCGCTGGCCTCCTGCGGGGAGAAAACCGCCTTTATCGGAAAGGTGGGCGAGGATGCATTCGGCCATATGCTGAAAAAGACGCTGGACGACCACGGCATTGACACCACCGGTCTTCTGATTGATCCGGATGTATTCACCACTCTGGCCTTTGTCACGCTGGACGAGACCGGAGACCGCACCTTCTCCTTTGCCAGAAAGCCTGGCGCGGATACCATGCTGCGCCCCGAGGAAATCCGGGAGGAGCAGCTGGAGAACACCCGGGTGTTCCATTTCGGCACGCTCTCCATGACGGACGAGCCCGCCCGCAGCGCCACCCGCCTGGCCGTGGAGAAGGCCCGGGAGAACGGCGCCCTGATTACCTTTGATCCCAATTACCGCCAGCCGCTGTGGAAGAGCGAGGAAGAGGCCAAAGAGCAGATCCTGTGGGGCATCCGCCACTGCGACGTGATCAAAATCAGCGAGGAGGAACTGCAGCTGGTCTTCGGCAAAGAGCCGGAGGACGGGGCGCAGGCTCTGCTCGACTGCGGGGTGAAGCTCGCGTTTGTCACCCTGGGCAAAAAGGGAGTCTACGCCAAAAACGCCCAGGCCCAGACGGTTTCCCCGGCCTTTTTGGAGCTGAAAACCATTGATACCACCGGCGCCGGCGATATTTTCGGCGGCAGCGCCGTGTACGGCGTACTGGACAGCGGGAAAAAGCCGGAGGAGCTGACGCAGGAGGAGCTGACCCGGATCTGCCAGTTCGCCAACGCCATGGCCGGCCTGTCCACCACCCGCAGCGGCGGGATTCCCAGCGTGCCGAAAAAGCAGGAAGCGATTGATTATCTGAAGGAAAAGGGACTGTGGGCCTGATGCCCAAGGCCCCTGTGCAGCAAAAAAGCGGCTCCGGTCAGCAGACCGGGGCCGTTTTTGGCATGGGGAAAGGGCCCTTTTTCAGCACCGTGGGCGCATGGGTTCCCGTGAAAAAGCCAAAAAGGAAGGGCGGCAGAGGACGATCTGCGGCCCTTCCCCATTTTTTATTCCATTTTTTCCGCGGCGGCCAGAATCAGATCGGCCGATTTTTCCAGCCCGAAGAACGAGCTGTCCAGTGTCAGATTGTAATTGGAGACATCGTCCCAGCGTTTATTGGTATAAAAGCTGTAATAGTTTCCGCGCTGTTTATCCTTGCGGTTTAATGCGTCGTCCGCTTTCTTGGGATCCACGCCGTAGTATTCGATGGCGCGCTGGCGGCGGGCCTCCCGGCTGGCATTGATAAACACATGCAGCACATCGTCCCGGTCGCGCAGAATGTAATCGGCACAGCGGCCCACAATGATGCAGGGGCCATCCTCCGCCGCCTTCTTGATGATATCCGACTGGATCAAAAACAGCTTGTCGTTAATCGGCATATCACTGGCGGTGGGAACGGCTCCGAACGAGAAGGTACCCATGACCATAGAGTACAGCAGGCTGGAAGTGGCGCGCTCATCCGCGTTGTGGAAAACCTCTTCGCTCATCCCACTCTTTTTCGCGGCCATGGCGATCAGCTCTTTATCATAAATCGGGACCTGAAGGCGGTCCGCCAGAATCTGCCCGATGGCACGGCCACCGCTGGCATATTTTCTCGCAATGGTGATCACACGACACTTTTTCATACGATCAGTCACCCTTTCTGGGATAGGGAAAATTCCCAATATTCTTTTATCATTTTATTCCGTTTCAGTGATATTGTCAACAGCGTTTGGATGACTTTTCCCGCGGAAAAATTTTGGCGGGAGCATCCCCGGGGAGAATCCCCAGGGATCAGAAGGGGATGACGGCCGCTTTTCCCGCCTGATACCCGGACTCGTACAGGGCGGTCAGCTCCTGGCGATCTTTGGTAAAGCGGCTGACAGGAACCGGAGACGTGGGGGCGATGACCACCGCGGTTCCCTCCTTCTCCAGCCGGTCGGCCATCTCCTGCTCCCGGCGGTAGACGATATGCCGCTGCTCCAGCGTGCGGATCATCTCCGGATAATGGCGGTAAGCATACCGGTACGCTCCCCGCGGGCTCTCCGGCTTTTTGCGGTAGCCGCGCTCCCGCGTCTCAACGATAATCAGCCGGTCGCAGCCGTCCTGCAGGGCCCGGCCGATCGGAATGGGATCCGAGGTGCCGCCGTCCAGATACAGGCGGTTCTGAAATTCCACGGGCTGGGAGAAGATGGGCAGCGCACAGCTGGCCGCCAGCAGCTGCGAACCGGGATACAGATTCTCTTTCTCAAAATAGGCGGGCCGTCCGGTCAGCAGATCGGTCACCCCGATGCAGAAGCGCACGGGGGAGTTCTGCATGGCCTCGTAATCGTACAGGTCCAGCTTGTCGGGGATTTCATGAAAAACGAAGTCCATGCCGAACAGCGAGCCGGTGGTCCGGTAATTGTGCAGGCTGAGGTACCGCGGGTCGCCCACATAATCCACACAGGTGCGGAACGAGCGGCCCTTCTGCCCCGAAACATAGCTGGAGGCGTGGCAGGCCCCGGCCGAAACGCCGATAATATACGAGGCCCGCACGTCCCGGTCCAGCAGTGCGTCCAGCACGCCGGCCGCAAAAACGCCCCGCATGCCGCCGCCCTCTACGACGATTCCAATTTTGTGTTCCATCTCTTTCCTCCTGTCTTCCATAAATAGCAGGCCGGACAAGGGTCCCCCTGTCCGGCCGGTTTTTATTTGCCCACAATCTGCAGGTCCTTGCGATAGGCGTTCAGCACTTCGCAGCCGGTCTCGGTGACCAGAACCAGATCCTCGATCCGCACGCCGAACTGGCCGGGCAGATAGATGCCGGGCTCCACCGAGAAGACCATGCCGGGCTCGGTGACCGTCTCGCTGACGCTGCTGTTATCCGGCGGCTCGTGGCAGTCCAGCCCCAGGCCGTGACCCAGCCGGTGGGTGAATTGCGGGCCGTAGCCGGCGTCTTCGATCACGGCGCGGGCCGTGCGGTCAATTTCCTTCATCTTCATGCCGGGGCGGATCACGCTCTCGGCTTTTTCATTGGCGGCGCGCACCGCATCGTATACCTTCTGCTGTTCGGGGCTTGCTCTTTTCCAGAAGACCGTGCGGGTCATGTCGCACCAGTACCGCGGGGCGGGGACGAAGATATCCAGCACAATGCTGTGGCCCGGGGCGATCACGGTGCGGTCGGGCGCGTGGTGCGGGTCGGCACCGTTGGGCCCGAAGGAGCTGATCAGCCCCTCCCCGCGGGAGGCCCCGCGGGCCTGGTACCGGCTTTCGATGTAAGCGGCGGTCTCCTCCTCGGTCATTCCCTCGTGCAGGAAGGCGACGGCCTCCTCCATCACGGCGTCATTGATGCGGGAAGCCTCCCGCAGGGCGGCGATCTCCTCCCGGTCCTTGCGCATACGGCACAGGTCCACCGGAGAGGAACCGGGTACGGGCTGAACGTCCGGGCGCTTTTCCATCAGCGCCAGCAGGTGGCGGCTGGGCCACCACTTGTCAATCCCCAGCTTGCCGGGGCGCACGGTGCGGGCGATGTCGGCAACGGGGTCATCAATATCGTTGTGGATCATCAGGGCAAGGGGCGCGGCCGGGTCCGTCAGGCCGAACAGGTCGTTTCCGAACAGGACGGCGCGGCCGTCCAGATCCAGATAAAGGGCCAGCTGGCGCTCCATGGGGCTGATCCACACACCGGTCAGATAGTAAACAGACGAGGTATAGGTGACCAGAATCTGGGACAGGCCCTGCTTTTTCATTTCCTCCCGCACCCGGGCGGCGCGGTCAGCGTGCAGTGTAACCATCGTAGAAAATTCCTTCCTTTCCAGGTGCTGATCCAAAAAGGCAAAACCGAAAGGGGGTTGCTTTTTCGGAAAAATATGATAAGGTGATAACCGTATTATAATCCCGAAGGGGGAGAAACGGCAATGCCCAATTACAAAAAAGAAGAAACACCGTCCTTTTTTCTGGTGCGCTCCCGCCGGAAAACCCTGTCGATCCAGCTAAAGGCGGACGGGAGCCTGCTGGTGCGCGCACCGCTTGCCAGCCAGACGGCCCGGATCGAGGAATTTGTCCGCTCCCACCGGGACTGGATTGAAAAGAACCGCGAAAAGCTGCGCCAGCGGCCCGCGCCCCTCCCGCTGACGCCGGAAAAAGAGGAGGAGCTGCGGCGCCTGACCCGGGAGAGGGTGCTGCCCCGGGTGCCGTACTGGAGCGCCCGGGTGGGCGCTGTGCCTCGGAAAACACAGGTCAGCCCGGCGCTGAAGCGATGGGGCAGCTGCAGCGGAAAAGGGACGGTGTCCTTTTCCCTGATGCTGGGAGAGCAGGAGGAGGACGCGGTGGATTATGTGATCGTCCACGAGCTGTGCCACTTAAAGGAGATGAACCACTCGCCCCGGTTCTGGCAGCTGGTAGAGAGCGTGCTGCCCGACTGGCGGCAGCGGCGCGAAAAGCTGCGGCAGGCGCCCGGCTATGTGCGCCCGCCGGTTTCAGAGAAATAAAAGAAAAAGAAGGGGACCGGCTTCCGGAAATGGAAACCGGCCCCCTTTTTCAATCAGAAAGGATGCGGCAGGGACAATCAGCCCTCGATATAGGTGACGTCGTTCAGATCCGCATTGACATCCAGCACCATGCCCAGATCGCCGGGATGCGCGACAGCGCCGGTCACATCGGATACGCTGTTCACATTGCGCAGCACGATCTTCAGGTTTTCCGCACGGCCGTCGAAGGAAACAGTGACCTTGCCGTCCTTCTTCACGGCTTTTACGGTCAGCATCTTCTCCGCCTTGCTGTCGTATACGGTGAAGAAAGCCTCGTCCTTCAGGGCGAAGAAGTGCAGCTCCAGGTCCTTTCCGTAGTCATACACGGGCTCCTGGTTGTTGCCGCCCAGCGGGACAATGCTGTTCTCGCGGGCCAGGAAGGGCAGGGAGAAGAAGTCGTATTCTTCGCTTCTCCAGCTGCCGCCGATCTTCTCCTCGTTGCTGAACATATGGGTCCAGCGGCCGGCCGGCAGATAGTAATCGGCCACGTTGTCCTCGCGGAACACGGGCGCGACCAACAGGCTGTCGCCCAGCATATACTGGCGGTCCAGATCATGGCAGCCGGGATCCTCGGGGAATTCCAGCAGCATGGCGCGCATGGAGGGAACGCCGGTCTTGTTGGTGAGGACGGCGTGCGAATACAGGTACGGCATCAGGCGGCACTTGAACTCGCTGAAATAGCGGCACACATCCACGCACTCGGTGCTGCCTTCCGGATCGAACAGCCACGGCACACGGTACGAGCTGCTGCCGTGCAGGCGGGAATGGGTGGACAGCAGGCCGAAGGCCGTCCAGCGCTTGTACACCTCGGGGGTCGCCGTGGATTCAAAGCCGGACATATCGTGGCTCCAGAAGCCGAAGCCGGACAGGGTCAGGCTCAGGCCGCCGCGCAGGGATTCCGCCATGGACGGGAAGGTCGAGCTGCAGTCGCCGCCCCAGTGCACGGGGAACTTCTGGCCGCCGACCGTCGCGGAACGGGCGAATACCACCGCTTCGTTGTGGCCCTTGTATTCTTCCAGCAGATCG
>JBJEQH010000104.1:0-2910 GCA_051881655.1 Candidatus Heritagella sp.
GATGAAATTACCAAAACCGGAAAGAAGGCATCCTTTTTATGATTAGTCAGGAAATCCGAAAAATCGCCCCGGAAATGGACCCGCTCCGCATGGGAATGGGCTGGAAGGCCGAGGATCTGGGCAAACCGCAGATCCTGATCGAGAGCACCTTTGGAGACAGCCATCCCGGCAGCGCCCATCTGCTCGCTTTTGCCGATCAGGCGGCGCAGGGCGTTTATCAGGCCGGCGGAAAAGCGGCCCGGTATTTTGCCACCGATATCTGCGACGGCATGTCCCAGGGACACGACGGCATCAATTACTCCCTCGCCTCCCGCGATGTGATCTGCTCGCTGTGCGAAATTCACGCCAATGCCACCCCTTTTGACGCCGGAGTGTTCATCGCCAGCTGTGATAAGTCCGTACCGGCCCTGTTGATGGCCATCGGCCGGATCAATATCCCCGCTGTCATGGTCACCGGCGGTGTGATGCAGGCCGGCCCCGATCTGCTGACCCTGGAACAGCTGGGAAAATACAGCGCCATGTTCCAGCGCGGCGAGATCAGCGAGGAACAGCTGACCTATTACAAGCAGCACGCCTGCCCCTCCTGCGGGGCCTGCTCGTTTATGGGAACCGCCTCCACCATGCAGATTATGGCCGAGGCGCTGGGGCTGATGCTGCCGGGCAGCGCCCTGATGCCCGCCATGCATCCGGATCTGCTGCAGGTGGCCGAAAAGGCCGGCCGTCTGGCCGTCTCCATGGCACACCGGGGCGTGCGCCCGCGGGATATTGTCACCCTCCAGTCCTTTGAGAATGCCATTCTGGTTCACGCGGCCATCTCCGGCTCGACCAACTCCCTGCTGCACCTGCCCGCCATCGCCCACGAATTCGGCATCGAAATCAATGAAGAGACCTTCGACCTCATCCACCGCCACGCCCATTACCTGCTGAACATCCGGCCCGCCGGGGAGTGGCCCGCCGAATACTTCTATTACGCCGGCGGCGTTCCCGCCATTATGGAGGAGATCCGCGGCCAGCTACACCTGGATGTCCAGACGGTCACGGGCAAAACGCTGGGAGAAAATCTGGACGAACTGAAGAAAAACGGCTTTTACGAGCGGTGCCAGTCCTTCCTCGACAAAACCGGGCTGACCCGGCGGGATGTGATCCGCCCGTACGACGAGGCCTTTGACAAAAACGGCTCCATCGCCATTTTGAAGGGCAACCTGGCGCCCCTGGGCTCGGTGGTCAAGCACACGGTGGTGCCCAAAGAAATGCACCGCGCCATTCTGCGGGCGCGCCCCTACAACAGCGAGGAGGAGGCGATTTCGGCCGTTCTCCATCACGAAGTACAGCCCGGGGACGCGGTGATCATCCGCTATGAGGGCCCCAAGGGCAGCGGGATGCCGGAGATGTTCTACACCACCGAGGCCATTTCCTCGGATCCGCTGCTGGCCGCCTCGATTGCGCTGATTACCGACGGGCGGTTCTCCGGCGCTTCCAAGGGGCCGGCGATCGGCCACGTCTCGCCGGAAGCCGCCGAGGGTGGGCCCATCGCCCTGGTGGAAGAGGGCGATTTGATCGAAATCGACATCGAGAACCGCATCCTGCGCCTGTGCGGGATCGGAGGCGAGAGGAAAAGCGAGGAGGAAATCCGGCAGATCCTGCAAAAACGCCGGGAGGCCTGGGTTCCCTTTACGAGCAAATACCAGAGCGGCATTTTGAAAATCTTCTCCGAGCGCGCCGTATCCCCGATGAAGGGCGGTTACATGGAATAAGTGCCAAAAAGGAGGAAGGCCCCCTGTCCCAAAGGACAGAGGGCCTTCCCTTTTTATCCGGTTAATCCTCTTGGGGATGGGTGCCCGTCAGGGAGTACTCGACCCATTCGGCCACATTGGTGGCATGGTCGCCGATGCGCTCGAGGTATTTGGCAATCATCAGGAGATCGGCAAACGCCTCGTTGCTGCTGTGTACGTTTTGAATCAGGCATTCCTTCACCCTGACAAAATCCTGATCCACCACGTCGTCGTACGCCTGCACCTCCCGCGCCAAATTGAGATCCCGGCGCACAAAGGAATCCACACTCTCCGTCACCATGCGGACCGTATGCCCGGCCATCTGGTGCAGCAGCTCCATCACCTCGGGATCCCGCTGGGTGACGTGAACCGTAATTTCGGCGATATCGCTGGCCTGGTCGCCGATGCGCTCCATATCCGAAATCAGGCGCAGGGCCGAGGAGACCGTCCGCAGCTCGCCGGCGACCGGCTGCTGGCAGAGCAGCAGTTTCATACTCTGGGCCTCAATGTCCCTCTCCTTCCGGTCGATCTCGCGCTCGATCTCCATGGCTCTTTGGGCCATCTCTTCACTGTTATTGAACAGCGCCTTCATGGCGGCGGATATTCCCTCTTCGCACAGGGCGCCCATCTGCATCAGCTCTTCTCCCAGAATGCGAAGCTGCTCATGGTATAGTTCTCTCATGATTCAGCCGAACCTCCCTGTAATATAATCTTCTGTGCGTTTATCCTGCGGCTGTGAAAACAGCTTTTCCGTATCGCCGAATTCGATGACTTCCCCCAGCAGGAAGAACGCCGTTTTGTCTGAAATACGGGTGGCCTGCTGCATGTTATGTGTAACGATCACAATGGTGTACTGGTTTTTCAGTTCCAATACCAGGTCCTCGATTTTCGAGGTGGAAATGGGGTCCAGGGCGCTGGTCGGCTCATCCATCAGCAGAACCTCCGGCCCCACGGCCAACGCCCGGGCGATACAGAGCCTCTGCTGCTGCCCGCCAGACAGGCCCAGAGCACTTTTCTTCAGACGGTCCTTGGCTTCGTCCCAGATGGCCGCCTGCCGCAGGGAGCGCTCGACGATCTCATCAAGCTTTGCCTTGGAGTGGATCCCGTGGGTGCGGGGACCGAACGCAATATTGTCGTA
>JBJEQH010000105.1:0-13048 GCA_051881655.1 Candidatus Heritagella sp.
GGATATCAAGGGGTTCCCGGAAGGGACATATCTGCCAAACGGGCGGAACGCGGGAAAAATCGAGTATGTGCACGGCGGGGTGGCCCGCAATGTGGCAGAGGATCTGGCCAATGCGGGGTTGGCGTGTACGTATCTCGGGATGGTGGACGATACGCCGCTGGGCGAGGATGTACGCCGCCGGCTGGCAGCGCGCGGGGTCAATGTGGAGCATGTCCGGGCGGTCCCCGGCGGAATGGGGACCTGGCTTGCGGTATTCGATGAGAACGGCGATGTGGCGGGCTCCATCTCCCAGCGGCCGCGGATGGCGCCGCTGGCGGCGCTTCTGCGGGAAAAAGGGGATGCCATTTTTCACAATGCCGGGATCGTGATCCTCGAAATGGACCTGGAGCGGGAGATCGTGGAGAAAACGCTGGAGTTGGCGGAAAAATACGGGGGAAAGGTGTGCGCCATGGTATCCAATATGAGCCTGGCCGTTGAAAAGAGGGATCTTCTGCCCCGGTTTTCCTTTGTGATCTGCAATCAGCAGGAGGCCGGGCTGCTGTTCGGATTGGACTGCGATGCCTGCACCCCCGATCAGATGGAGGCGGTTTTGCACCGGCAGGTGCAGAAGTGGCAAATCCCCGCTATGGTGGTCACCATGGGGGAAAGGGGCGCGGTTTATGCCGAGCTTCACGGGGAGAATGGTTTTTGCCCGGCCATAGCGGCCCCGGTGCGGGATACCACTGGGGCGGGGGATGCGTTCTGCGCCGGGGTGGCGGCCGGATTGAGCTGCGGAAAAAGCCTGCGTCAGGCGGTGAAGACCGGTACCCTTCTGGCTTCGATGGTGATCCCCTCGCGGGAAAACGTCTGTCCCCACCTGTCGCCGGGGGAACTGGGATTGGGCTGAAAAAGCAGGGCACATCGGGAAAAAAGAAGAATATAAAGGGAAGGGCTCTTTTCCGTCTGTTCGGAAGAGGGCCCTTTGTTCCGTTTCGGAGAAAAGATAAAATGCTTTTAAGGCATGATAATGAATAATTGAAAAGTATTTGCTATTTTTATGTGTGGCCGGTATTCTATAGGAAGAACAAAGAGAAAAAGAGAGGAATCCTATGAGAAACCTGTGCCTTTCCCTGGTGGAGCCGAAACATATCCAAAGGCCGGAGCGGCTGCTTTTCTCCAACCGGGACATTCAAAAGATGATTGTCCCCTTGTTTTTCGAGCAGCTGCTGGTCATGCTGGTGGGCATCGCCGATACCTTCATGATCAGCTATGCCGGCGATACCGCCGTTTCGGGGGTATCGCTGGTCAATATGTTCAATACCATTTTTCTGTACCTGTTCACCGCGCTGGCATCGGGCGGTGCGGTCGTGGTCAGCCAGTACATCGGAAGCCGGGACCGGGAAAACAGTGCGGATGCCGCGGGGCAGATGCTGATGCTGATCACCGGGATCTCCGTTGTTTTTATGGGTGTCTCGCTTATATGGAACCGGCAGCTGCTGGGGCTGCTGTTCGGCAGCGTGGAGGAACCGGTGATGGAGGCCTGCGTCATTTATCTGCGCATTTCGGCGTATTCCTTCCCGGCATTGGCCGTGTACAATGCCGGGGCGGCGCTGTGCCGCAGCATGGGAAGAACCAAGGTGACCATGCAGATTTCCCTGTGGTCCAACGGGATCAACATCATTGGCAATGCCATCGGGATTTTTGTGCTTCACGCCGGGGTGGCGGGGGTGGCCTATCCCTCACTGATAGCCCGCCTGTTCTCGGCGGTGGCGGTGACGGTTTTGTGTCTTTCCCGAAAAAACGCGGTATTCTAC
Organism: Candidatus Heritagella sp.; assembly: GCA_051881655.1. Taxonomy (GTDB): domain Bacteria; phylum Bacillota; class Clostridia; order Oscillospirales; family Acutalibacteraceae; genus Heritagella. The sequence continues at coordinate 1,794 of JBJEQH010000105.1, forward strand.
CGGATGCGCAGCATCTTCAGCTGGCAGAGGGAGATGATCCGGCGCATTCTGCGGGTGGCCGTCCCCAATGGGGTGGAGAACGGGATGTTCCAGCTGATTAAAGTGGCGCTCAGCAGTGTGACGGCCCTGTTTGGAACAGCCCAGATCGCGGCTAACGGAATCGCCCAGAGCTTCTGGTCGCTGGCGGCCCTGGTGGGGGTGGCCATGGGACCGGCCTTTATCACGGTGATCGGGCAGTGCATGGGGGCCGGGGATATCCGGGCGGCGGATTACTATTTTGAAAAGCTGTACCGCATTACGCTGTGGCTCTCCGTTCTGTGGAATGCCCTGATTCTCGCGGCAACGCCGTTGATTCTGCTGCTGTATCCCCTCTCCGGGGAGATCACCGGGCTGGTCTTTCAGCTGGTGCTGATCCACAATGTGTGCAATGCAGTCCTGTTCCCGCGCTCCGGTGCCTTTGCCAACGGACTGCGGGCGGCGGGGGATGTGACCTTTACCATGTGTGTTTCGGTTTTATCCACGGTATTCTGCCGGCTGGTTCTGTCAATTGTACTGGGAATCTGGCTGAACATGGGGGTGATCGGTGTGGCCGTGGCCATGTGCTGTGATTGGGGCGTGCGCGCGCTGTGTTTTGCCTGGCGGTACCGATCGGGAAAATGGAAGCGGTTTTCGGTGATCTGAGAAAGGAGTCCCAAAAAAATTTTTCGGATTCATATAACAAACGGCCGTGTGTTTTGGGCAGATTGGGCCCATTTATCTCTTGCACTCTCCCCGGGAATTCTTATAATGAAGATAGAAAAGATGGGAGGAGCCAGGCATCATGTATGATATGACAGAGTACTTATCGACCATTGACCGGGTCATCCGGCAGGGACCGTATGAGGACACATGGGAATCCTTATTGCAGTACCGGGTGCCCGATTGGTACCAACAGGCAAAGTTCGGCATTTTTATCCACTGGGGCGTGTACAGCGTACCCGCCTTTGATAACGAGTGGTACCCCCGCAATATGTATATCGAGGGCACCCCGGCCTTCGAGCATCATCGAAAGACGTATGGGGAGCAGAAGGACTTTGGATACAAGGATCTGATCCCCCTGTTTCGGGCCGAAAAATTTGACCCGGAGCGCTGGGCTGATCTGTTCAGCCGAGCCGGCGCCCGCTATGTGGTGCCGGTGGCCGAGCACCACGACGGGTTTCAGATGTACGACAGCGCGATTTCCGGCTGGAATGCGAAAAAGATGGGCCCCCACCGCGACGTGCTGGGGGAGCTGAGCGACAGCTGCCGGAAAAGAGGTATGGTGGTGGGGGCCTCGAGCCACCGCATGGAACACTGGTTTTTCCAGGGGAACGGCAAGAAGTTTGACAGCGACATAAAGGAGCCGCTGCAGCGCGGAGATCTGTACTGGCCGGCCATGCCGGATCCGGAGAACCTGTGGACGCTGCAGGCCGACCCGGCTCCCAATAAAGAATTTCTGGATGACTGGCTGGTGCGCACTTGTGAGCTGATCGACCGGTACCGCCCCCGCATTTTGTATTTTGACTGGTGGATTCACCAGAGTGCGGCCAGGGAGTACCTGAAAAAGGTGGCGGCGTATTATTACAACCGGGCAGCCGAGTGGGGAACCGAAGTGGTCATCAATTATAAGCACGAGGCATTTTTGTTCGGCACCGCCGTTTCGGATATCGAACGGGGTCAGTCCGCCGATATGAAGCCCTATTTCTGGCAGACGGATACCGCCATTGCGCTGAACTCCTGGTGTTATACCGAGCACAATCAGTTCCGCCCCTGGGAGGAGATTCTCTGCGATCTGGTGGATATCGTCAGCAAAAACGGCTGCCTGCTGCTGAATGTGGGCCCGAAAGCGGACGGAACCATCTCGCCGGAGGACACCGCCGTTCTGGAGGGAATCGGGGACTGGATGCGCATAAACGGAGAAGCGATTTACGGGACCCATGTGTGGCGCCGGTACGGGGAAGGTCCCACCAAGGTGCTGGAGGGGCACTTTACGGACAGTATCCGGAAGAACTTTACCTCTCAGGATTTTCGATTTACCGCAAAAGGCGGCTGTCTGTATGCCATTGCCATGAAAGCGAGCGAAGACGGCCGGTACTGCATCCGCTCGCTGGGGGCATACGACGAAGAGCATAAGGATCATTTCTATGGAATTATTGAAAAAGCCGAGGTGCTGGGCTGTGAAGAAGCTCCCGTGTGGCAGCGGGATCTGGAGGGGCTCCATCTTCAGACCCGGTATCGGCCTAAAGGACCGCTGGTCTTTAAACTGACCTTGCCGTGAGAAAAACCGCCCCGGTCTCCGAAAAAGCTCGGAGACCGGGACGGTTTGCTTTTTAAGATGAAAAGAAATCAGCCGATGTCGTAAGCCGAGCGGATATGGATCCCCTCCGCTTTTCCCGACAGGATGCGGATGCGTTTCTCCTCGTTGGGGTTCAGGTCGAAATAGTTGGCCTCCAGCACCCAGTCTTCCTGTTCGTTGAGCAGTTCCACCGCATGGGCATAGGCGCCCGCCGAGACGATCAGCTCCTGTCCCTCCACGCGGCAGGAAATTTTGGGATCCAGATACCGGAAATACTTCGGCATGGAGAAGATCACCGTTCCAAAAACGGTGCGCACGCCGTCCTCTTCCATCCAGTAGCTGACATAATCGGTGAATAAATCGGCCTGCGGCAGCGGAACTTCCTCCAGCCATACGGCGGAAAGAGCCGGTACGGTCAGGGTGACACTGTCGCCCCTGTGGACAATGCGGCCGTCGTTATGCCGCAGCTCCCACCCCACGGTCACGGTTTTGTCCCCGCGGGTTTCATTGCTCACATTCAGCTGGATGCTCTTTTTCACCTCATAGGGTTCGGCGTTGGGGTTCGGATCCTGGGACAGCAGCCCCTCCTCACAGCAGGAGAGGAGCACCGGGCGGAAGAACCGCTTTTCATAATAGTGCAGGGCTTTCCACCGGCCGAAGTAGTCGATGGAGGACCACGAGGCCACGGGCCAGATATCATTCAGCTGCCAGACAACCGCGCCCATGCAGCGGCCGCGGTGCCGGCGCCAGTGCTCTACCCCGTATTTCATGGCCTCGGCACTGAGCAGCTGCGAGGCGTACAGAAGGGTTCCGAAATCGGTGGGATAGCGGAAAGTCTGGGCCATGTAGTTCATAATTTTTCCGTTGGCCGCATTATTGCGCTGATGCTTTTCCATCACATAGGAGAAGATGTTGCGGTCCTCGGGCAGGGTAAAGCTCTCCACGGTTTTCAGCGTGGGGAAGGACTGGAACCCGAATTCCGATACATAGCGGAAGAAATAGTTGCGGTAATCGGTGAACGGCAGGTTCCCGTGCCACACCTCCCAGTAGTGGACGTCGCCGCGGTTGGGATCGCGAGGGTCGTCAAAATCGCCGCCGGAGGAGGGACTGGACGGCCAATAGAAGGTCTGGGGATCCAGTTCTCTCAGCATTTTCGGCAGGATATACTCGTACAGCCGGGTGTAATTCCCCTTCTGCCAGGGGGTCAGATCATAGATGCCGTCGTCGGTGAACTGCTCCATCTCATTATTGCCGCACCACAGGCCCAGGCTGGCATGATGGCGCAGCCGGCGGATGTTGTCGGCAAATTCGGCGCGCACATTTTCCTCAAATCCCTCGGTCAGATTGTAATTGGCGCAGGCAAACAGGAAATCCTGCCATACCACCAGCCCCAGCTCGTCGCAGATATCATAGAACCAGTCGTCCGGATAACACCCGCCGCCCCATACACGGATGGCGTTGTGATGGGCCAGGGCCGCCTGTTCCAGCAGTTTTCGGGTGCGGGCGGCGCTCCGGCGCGGGAACAGATTGTCCTCCGGAATATAGTCGGCGCCCATGGAGAAGAACGAAACGCCGTTGACGGTGGCCGCAAAGCTCTCGCCCCACGCATCCTTTTCCCGCTTCATGGTCAGGGTACGCAGGCCGATGCGGCGCCGCCAGGTATCCACCTCCCGCCCGTCGGCCAGCAGTGTGACCGTGACCGTGTACAGGGGCTGTTCCCCCAGCCCGTTGGGCCACCACAGCTGCGGATTTTCCACCGAAACGGGCCCGCAGGGGGCGCGGTCGGCCAGAACCGTCCCGTCGGGGGCGGTCACCGTTACCGTACAGGCAAGAGAACCGGCCCCGGCCGGCTGGATCTCGGGGGCAAACGAGAGCGTTACCCGGCCATCCTCATGGTGCTGGGTGACGTATACGCTGGTAAGGCGCGCTTTTTCCACACCGACCAGCGAAATGGGGCGCCAGATCCCGGCGTCGGGCAGGCGGGGGCCCCAGTCCCAGCCGAACATGCAGTGTGCCTTGCGCAGATTGGGGAATCCCCGCATACATTCGTCGCTCCCTCCGGCGTGCAGAACGGCATCCCGCTCCCGGATTGTGCGGGTGGGGGACAGAAACAGAATGGACAGGTCGTTGCCGGTTTCCCGCAGCAGGTGGGTGACATCAAATTCAAACGTGCGGTGCATGTTATCGGTGCGGGCGATTTCCTGGCCGTTCAGGGTCAGGACGGCCACGGTGTCCAGCCCCTCACAGCGCAGATAGACCGAATCACACGTGAAAAACCCGGCGGGCACGTCGAAGCACTTTCGAAAAACATAGTCCTTTTCCATCAGCGGCAGGGCCCGGTTTTCGTTATCCCGCCAGAAGGGGTCTTCCATTCTGCCGTTCTGCAGCAGGGTTTGATAGACCGAACAGGGCACATCCCCGGCCGGCAGGAATAGGGCACTGTTTCTCTCGGCCATCTGCCAGCCTTTCCCCAGATCCAAGGTTTTCATCGTACGCACTCCTTTTGACTTAAATAGAAAAATTTAAGTAAATATAACTTAATTTTTCTCACCTGCATTATAGTATACCCCCACAGAAAACGCAAGGAAAAACCGAAAGAAGCCGCGTGATTTCCCAAACAGGGCACTTTACAAAAAAAGAAGCAAATCCAAAGAAAGTTTGTCCATTTTGCGGCTCGATTGGTCGATATGGATAAAAAATGCAGAATTGATTCCTGGGATTCTAAAGAAATGCGGGAAAAACAGCCATTTTTCGTGTTGAAACTCTGATTTTGCTATGCTATAATTTTACCATCATCAAAAAGAAAACCAAGGGGCTGTTCTCTCTTTGCAAGAGTGCGGCTGCATCTGGATCAAAAGCATAAGGAGTGTATACAAAATTATGGCGATAAAGAAGAGCAATGCAGTGGATGGAAAAGTCTATACCTTTATCAATAGCAAAACTGGAATGACGCTGACCGCCTGGGAAAAGCCCGATGGAACGGTGGCGGCTGAGCAGTCCTCGCAGACGGGGCTCATAAACCAGCAGTGGAAGGTAGAGGCCGTGGGCGAAGAGACCTTCCGCCTGATCAATGAAAAGTACGGGAAAGCGCTGGACACCATGTTTGTGGGCCATGTCAGCGGTACGCCGGTTCACCTGTGGGGGAAAAGCGAAGGCGAAACCCAGCTGTGGAAGATGAATGCCCTGCGCGGCAGCCGCTGCCAGCTGATCCACGCCGTGGGCGGCCAGGTACTGGACGTGATCGCCATGAGCGGGGAAGAAGGCGCCGGTATGCAGATTTGGGAAGCGACCGACGGCGAGACACAGATCTGGAAGATGAGCGAAGTAAAGCCGGAAGGCGAAAAGAAGGCGGCCAAAAAGCCGGCAGCCAAGAAGACCACAAAGGCCAAGCGTACCTGCAAAACCAAGTAAAACATACAGGGAATCCCTATGAGAAAGCGGTAAGAGAATTCTTACCGCTTTCTTTTTTGTCTGGGGTCAAAAGTTTTCCGCTCTGCAGGAACAGCAGCCGTCAGATTCCCTGTGAAACCGTTAGAAAAGAACAGATTTCTGTCCATTGGGCAAAAAACCTTTGCAAGAAACGGAAAACTGTGGTACTGTGAAAACGGAGGTGGTCCCAGTTATGATTTCCTATGAGCAAATAACACAGAGCCTGACCTTTTCTCCGGTTCCGGGAGAATCCCCCCGGTATCAGGCAGTTCAGACCAGTGACGGTACGGTGCGCCTGACCGTGCATTTCCCGGAGGACAGCAGGCAGGAAGTGCCTATGGAGATGCGCTTCTCTTTGCCGGTATGCGGGTATCATTATCTGTGGCACCCCACGGTGGGGCGCGACCGGCGGATTCACAATGTGTGGGAGGATACAATCCCCACGATGACATCGGTCAGCGCACCGGTGTTCAGCCTTTTGGATGCACAGGGGGAGAGCGTGTTTGCGCTGGCCCTGTCGGAAACAAAAAAGCCGCTTGACTGGCGTTTGGGTGTGGAAGAGGAAACGGCCCATTTTGTGTGCGGGATTCGGTTCCCGGCCGACTGCTTTCATCGAAATGGGGGCTGGAATCTGACGGTGCTGCTGGATGCACGGCCCCAGCCGCTGCCGCAGGCCCTGCGCACCGTGCGGATTTTCTGGGAGCAGGAGTGCGGGAAAATCCCCATGGAAGCTCCGGCGGACGCAGAGGAGAGCCTGTACTCCACCTGGTATTCGTACCATCAGAATGTCACAGCCGAAAAGGTGGAGGAGGAATGCCGGAGAGCGGCGGCCCTGGGGATGAAGGCCGTGATTCTGGATGACGGCTGGCAGACCGGGGACGGAAACCGCGGGTATGCTTTCTGCGGGGACTGGGAGGTATATACCCCCAAATTCCCGGATATGCGGGCCCATGTGGACCGTGTCCACGCCCTGGGGATGAAGTATATCGTGTGGTTCAGCGTTCCCTTTGTGGGGAAAAACAGCCGGGCGTTTGCCCGGTTCCGGGATAAGCTGCTGCATTTTGATGAAAAATTCGGCGCCGGTGTACTGGACCCGCGGTATCCGCAGGTGCGCGATTACCTGACCGGGATTTACCGTGACCGCATGACCCGGTACGGCTGGGATGGACTGAAGCTCGATTTTGTGGATGAATTCCATGAATGGGAGGATACGCCGCCCGTCTCGGCACAGATGGACTGCACCTGTATTCAGGACGGTGTGGAAAAACTGATGACCGAAATCCGGCAGACAGTGGTCGAGGTGTGTCCGCACGCGATGATCGAATTCCGCCAGCGGTATATCGGTCCCGATATGCGCACCTTTGGCAATATGTTCCGCGTCAGCGACTGCCCGCTGGATGTGCTCAGCAACCGGGTGGGCATTGCCGATCTGCGTATGCTCAGCGGGGATACGGCCGTGCACAGCGATATGCTGCTGTGGCATCCGCAGGAGACGGCCGAGAATGCCGCCCGGCAGATCTGGCAGGTGCTGTTCGGCGTGGTGCAGATTTCGGTTCCGCTCGCTTCCCTTTCGCCCCGGCAGGAAAAAATGCTGCGGTTTTTGCTGCAGTTCCGCCGGGAAAACCGCGAAATCCTGCTGAAAGCCCCTCTGCACGTGCAGTCCCCGCAGAGCCTGTATCCGGTGATGTGGGCTATGCGTAAGGGGCGGATCATCGCCCTGTGCTGTGAGGAGAGCTGTGCCGTGCGGCTTCCGGCGGAGAAAAGCCTGTGCCTGGTAAATGCCTCCGGGGAGGATACTCTTCTGCTGCGGCTGGAGAACAGCGGCCGGTATCGGGCGGTCTTTTACGATTGCTGTGGGGAGAAAACCGGAGAGCAGGTGCTGACGATCCGGGCCGGGGCGGTCATGCCCCTTCCGGTTCCGGTCAGCGGTCTTGCTGAGCTGCAGACACAGGAATAAAAGAACGTATTGAAAAAAGACAGGAGGGAAATGTACGTTGGCATTGATTCATGTAAACTATTTTTCACCGGTACTGGGAATGCAGAGGGCCATGGATGTGATTCTGCCCCAGCGGGAAAACGGAGTGGGACAGAAAGCAGAGAAGGCCGCCGGGAAGATCCCGGTGCTGTACCTGCTGCACGGAGGAAGCGATGACCACACCATCTGGCAGCGGCGCACATCCATCGAGAGGTACGCCCTGGAGAGGGGACTGGCGGTGATCATGCCGGCCAGCGATGTGGGCTTTTATGTGGACATGAAATACGGGTATGATTTCTATCTGGCCCTGTCGGAGGAGCTGCCCGGCATTGTACACGAGTTTTTCCCCAATCTGTCCACCCGGCGGGAGGACACCTTTATCGCGGGATTGTCCATGGGCGGATTTGGCGCCCTGAAAATGGCGATTCTGCACCCCGAGCGCTACGCCGCGGCGGCTTCGCTCTCCGGAATGGTCGATCTGCACTGGGCGTATCCCCAGGGGGAAATGCCCGTCAGCGAGGAGTTCTTCTATAATTACGGGAGCAAAAGCGAGATGGAAGGGAGCATCAATGATATCCCCTTCCAGATGGAAAAGCTGATTGATTCGGGAAAATCCATGCCGAAATTCTATCAGGCGGTGGGGACCGAGGATTTCCTGTATGAAATCAACGTGCAGTTCCGCGATCGTTTCCAGCCGCGCTGCGGCCTCACTTATACAGAGCGGCCCGGTACCCACGAGTGGGAATTTTGGGATGAAGAGATTCAAAAGGTGATCGGCTGGCTTCCGATCCGAAAGGAGGAAGAATAAAATGGCGCTGATGCAGGTGGATTTCTTTTCAAAGGTTTTGGGAATGTGCTGCCAGTGCAATGTGATCCTGCCGCAGAGCGAGCAGGGGATCGGTGTGACGGGCAGCGGGGAGTTTACAGAGAAAAAGGTTCCCACCCTGTGGCTGCTGCATGGGGCCAGCGATGACCACACGATCTGGCTGCGGCGCACCTCGATCGAACGGTATGTGGCCCCGCTGGGGATTGCGGTGGTGATGCCGGCGGCGCACCTGAGCTCGTACTGCAATATGAAATACGGCAAACGGTATTATGATTATTTCACCGAGGAGCTGCCGGCGATTCTGCGGGATTTCTTCCCGCTCTCCGACAAGAGGGAGGACAATTTTGTGGCCGGTCTGTCCATGGGCGGATACGGCGCCCTGAAGATGGGATTCGGGCGGCCGGATCTCTATTCGGCCATCGGATGCTTCTCCGCGGGGAATATGCCCTACCGGGAGGAGGGAACCCGCTTCTTCCGGGGTGAGCGCGCTTCCGGTGGGGCCAGCCGCAGCATGGCGTGTTTTGGCACCGAGTCCATGAAAGATCTGATCGGGGATGAAAACGCGGATGTTTTTGCCATGATTGAGAAGTCCCTCGCAAAAGGCGAAACAATGCCTCGGGTTTTCCATGCCTGCGGAACAGAGGATCTGGGGGTGGAGAACGCACGGTTTACCCAGCGGACCATTCGGGAAAAATATCCGCAGATTGAATACGAGTACCGGGAAGGACCGGGGGCCCACACCTGGGAATTCTGGGACGAGTGGATTCAGAAATATCTGGCCTGGCTGCTGCCGCAGAAGGGATAAGAACAAAAAGAATTCCGGCTGTTTTCACAGCCGGAATTCTTTTTTAGGATGATATTCGGAAAAAGTGAGAAATCAGTGATCGTGCGTAACGGGGTTGAACTCAAAACCGTCGTCCTCAATGGTGAAGGGGACAATCGGATCCGGATTACCGGGCTGGCAATTGACAATGTTGCCGGGGGCCGCCCAGTTGACCGCGTTGATCAGGATCTTCTGGATGATGGGCATATGATAGATCGGGAAGGCCTCGTGGCCGGGACGGAAATAGAAAACCTTGCCCTTGTCACGGCGATAGGTCACGCCGCTGCGGAATACTTCGCCGCCCTGGAACCAGCTGATGAAGACCAGTTCATCCGGCGTGGGAATATTGAAGCGCTCGCCGTACATTTCCTCGTGGGGGATGATGACTTTCTCGTCTGGCAGGCCGTCCACAATGGGATGGGTGGGATCAATGACCCACAGGATTTCTTTTTCGGCCGCTTCACGCCATTTCAGATGGCTGGAACGGGTGCCGCAGACTTTGCGGAAAATCTTGGAAGCATGGCCGGAATGCAGAACGATCAGGCCCATGCCGTCCAGTACATGCTGATGGACGCGCTCGACAATGGCGTCATCCACTTTGTCATGGGCAATGTGGCCCCACCAGATCAGAACATCGGTATTGTCCAGAACTTCCTCGGTCAGGCCGTGTTCCGGCATATTCAGGGTGGCAGTTTTTACATCAAAACCGGCTTCGGTCAGAAAATCGGCGATGCAGCCATGGATGCCCTTCGGGTAGATTTTCGCGACATTAGGGTCTTCGACTTCATGGATATATTCGTTCCATACGGTTACGCGGGTTGCCATAATACAGCTCCTTCTTTCTGAAAAGATTGTCATTTTGACATGGGAACAGTCTCCTGTGTTTCCCCTTCTGTAAAAAATGATACTTCCTTTTCGAAAACCATACAATGGAAAAAAGAGATATTTTTTGTATTTTAGCGACTTTAAGAGGAAGACCCTTTTCGTCGCTCTCCGCCATGAGGAAAAAGGCGCGGGCCGGGCCCTTTTCCCTCAGTGTTTTTGAGGCGAAAAGCACTTTTGCAGATTCTGCAGGGCCTTTTTCTCAATGCGGGATACATAGCTGCGGCTGATTCCCAGTTTTTCGGCGACCTCCCGTTGGGGGAGGGGAGCGTCGCCCCCCAGCCCATAGCGCAGGGTGATGATGATACGCTCGCGGGGAGACAGAACTTTCTGGATATATTGGTGCAGCTGTTGGGTTTTGAGACGACTGTCCATCAGGTCGATGATATCGCTGTCATCGGAGAGCGTATCCATCAGCGTCAGGGGATTTCCGCTGCGGTCGGTCTCGATGGTCTCGTTCAGAGAGACATCCTGCGCGCTCTTTTTTCCGGCCCGGAAAACCATCAGAATTTCATTTTCAATACAGCGGGAGGCATAGGAGGAAAGCCGCGCCCCTTTATCGGCGTGGAAAGTATCAATGGCCTTGATCAGACCGATGGTGCCGATGGAGATCAGATCGTCCGGGTCGCTGTGGACGGCGTAATATTTTTTGACAATATGAGCCACCAACCGCAGATTGTGTTCAATCAGTTGCTGACGGGCCCCCTGGTCGCCCTTTGCGCAGCGTTCCAGCAGTTCCTTTTCCCTGGCAGCGGGCAGCGGCCGGGGAAAAGAACTGGAGGGCATTACATGCAGTATGGAGAAGAAGAGGTGGGAAATCAACTGCCAAAATAAAGAAAACATAGAAGCACCTCCCGGTAAATAGTCAGATCTATGCGAAATTTTGGCAAAAAAGAAGCGGCGGATTTGAACCCGACGCTTTTCCGAAAAGTTATGTCAGAGAATTACCAGTTGAGTATCCATGCCATCAAATTGACGAAGGCGGTAAAAGTTATCTGTAAAAAAC
>JBJEQH010000106.1:0-13003 GCA_051881655.1 Candidatus Heritagella sp.
CCTCTTCCAGCGCATCGGGCAGCTTGTAGCCCTCGCCGCTGAAAATCTTGATCCCGTTGAATTCACAGGGGTTGTGCGAGGCCGAGATCATCACCCCGGCATCCGCATGGAGCTTTCCCACCAGATATGCCACCGCCGGGGTGGGCACCACGCCCAGCAGAACCACATCGGCCCCCACGCTGCAAAATCCGGCGCACAGTGCGCACTCCAGCATATCGCCCGAAGCCCGGGTGTCACAGCCGATCAGAATTTTGGGCTGCTTTCCGCTGTCGGTCAGCACACAGGCCGTGGCCCGGCCGATCTTCAATGCGAGCTCCGGCGTCAAATCCCGGTTGGCCACGCCGCGTACCCCATCGGTACCAAACAATCTTCCCATCGCGTCTTCCTCCTGTCGCGCAGAGATTTTTCTCTTTTTCTATTTTTACTCATTTTTTCATTGGTCTTTCCCGTTTGCCGGAAAATCAGTACAGCGTCTGCTGTTCTTCCCCCTCCGGCGCCAATCCGCCGGGGACCTTTAATCCCAAATGGCGGCACGCCTTGGGGGTAATCACGCGCCCGCGGGGGGTGCGCACCAAAAACCCGATCTGCATCAGATAGGGCTCGATCACATCCTCAATGGTCACGGCCTCCTCGCCGATCACCGCCGCCAGCGTTTCCAGCCCCACCGGGCCGCCGCCGTAGTGTTCGACCATGGCGGTCATCATGCGCCGGTCCCCGGCATCCAGCCCCAGGGGGTCGATTTCCATCCGGTCCAGCGCCAATTGCGCGGCATGCAGGTCAACGACGCCCCCATGCATCACCTGGGCAAAATCGCGCACCCGCTTTAACAGCCGGTTGGCGATCCGCGGCGTCCCGCGGGAGCGCCGGGCGATTTCCAGCGCGCCGTCGGGCTCGACCGTGATGCCCAGAATCGAGGCGCTGCGGGTGACGATCTGGGCCAGCTCCGTGGGGGTGTACAGCTCCAGCCGCAGCACCACGCCGAACCGGTCCCGCAGCGGCGCGCTGAGCTGGCCGGCGCGGGTGGTCGCCCCCACCAGCGTGAATTTGGGCAGCGGCAGATGATACGAAGCCGCCATCTGCCCCTTGCCGGTGATGATATCCAGGGCGAAGTCCTCCATCGCCGGGTACAAAATCTCCTCCACCGTGCGCGGCAGGCGGTGAACCTCGTCGATGAACAGCACATCCCCGGGGTTGAGATTGGTCAGCAGCGCCGCCAGATCCCCGGGCTTTTCAATAGCGGGGCCCGCGGTAATCCGCAGGTTTACCCCCATTTCGGCCGCGATAATCCCGGCCAGCGTCGTTTTGCCCAGTCCCGGCGGGCCGTACAGCAGCACATGATCCAGGGACTCCTGCCGCCGTTTGGCCGCCTCCATATAAACCGCCAGGTTTTCCTTCACTTTCTCCTGACCGATATACTCCTGCAGTGTGCGCGGGCGCAGCGGGTTCTCCACCGCCGCGTCCTCGGGGTTATAGGCCGGGTCCACCATACGGTTTTCAAAATCCAGATCCGACGTGGTATTCACAAAATCCATGCCCGTTTTTCCCCCTTACCGCTCACATATTTTTGGCAAATTCCCGCAGGCTCAGGCGGATCAGTTCTTCCACCGGCAGCGAGGAATCGAACCGGGCCACCACCGGGGCCGCCTCGCTGGGGGAGTACCCCAGCACGCCCAGGGCGCTGATCGCCTGCTCGGCGTGGCCGGCAGCCGAGGCCACCGCCGCGGCCGCCCCCAGGGGGCTGCCCGCCGGGGCGCCCAGCTTTTTCACCTTATCCTTCAGTTCCAGTACAATCCGCTGGGCCAGCTTGGGGCCCACACCGCTGGCTCGGGTCAGGGTCTTGCTGTCCCCGCTGGCCGCCGCCATGGCCACCTGCTCGGGCGACAGCTCGGAGAGAATCGAGAGCGCCGCTTTCGGGCCCACGCCGGTGACGGAGGTGAGCATCTTAAAGCAGCCGCACTCATTGCGCGAAGCAAAGCCGAACAGGTCAAGGGCATCCTCCCGCACATTCAGCAGGGTAAAGATCTTCACCTTTTCCCCGTTCGGGGGCAGCGTGCGCTGGGTATTCTGGGAAACCATGCATTTAAACCCGACGCCGCCGCATTCCACCACGGCGACCCCCGGTTCGGTATGAATCAATGTTCCATGAAGGCTGTCAATCATCCCCCATTACCTCCCTGTCAAAAAACTGCGGCGCAGGGCCGATCCGGCCGCCTGCCCGTGGGTGATCGCCATGGCCAGCGCGTCGGCGGTATCATCCGGCTTGGGAACACTCTGCAGGCACAGCAGCCGGCGGACCATCTCCTGCACCTGGGGCTTTTGAGCGCCGCCGTAGCCGGTCACCGCCTGCTTGACCTGCATGGGGGTGTATTCGTAAACGGGCAGTCCCGCTTTCCGGGCCGCCAGCAGAATCACGCCCCGCGCTTCGGCCACCCCAATGGCGGTGGTCTTGTTATTGGCAAAAAACAGCTTCTCCAGCGACAGCGCCTCGGGCCGGTATTTCTGCATCACAGAGTACGCCGCATCAAAAATAATCTCCAGCCGGCGGGGGAAGTCATCCTCGGGGCGGGTGACAATGGCGCCGTGCTCCACCGAGCGGTAGCGCCCACCCTGGACATCCACCACGCCGTAACCCACCGTGGCATAGCCGGGGTCAATCCCCAAAATGCGCATAAAATTCCCCTTTCCCTGCAAATGAATACTATCCAATTGATTATAGCACAAATGTTCAGTAAAGAAAAGCCATATCCTTTTTCCCGCCGAAAAAACCCATCCCCCTGCCTTTTCTGTATAATCCGGGCCCCATTCTGCCACACTACCCGTGAAATTTAACCGGAAAGAGGGATTTTCCTTTGCGAAGAAGACAGAAAATACGCCTTGGCACCTTTGTCACGGCCCTGGTGCTGGTCACCGGCTGGGGATGGTACCAGTCCCACCAATCGCTTTCCGCCGTGCAGCCGGCCGTTTTGCAGGCGGAAAATGACAACGAACGGGCCCTGTACGACCTGGCCGATACCGTATCCTCTTTGACCACCGCTCTGCAGAAAGCGCGCTATGCCGCCACTCCCACCCTGCAGTCCACCCTTCTGTGCCAGCTGATCAGCTCCTCCAGCGGCGCCCGCCAGGCGCTGGCGTGTCTGGATACCAGCGGCGAGAGCACGGGGAACGTGAGCAAATTTTTCTCGCAGGTCGAGGACTACAGCGTGATGCTGACCCGGCAGATCAGTCAGGGGCAGTCCCTGACGCAGGAACAGATCACCGCCATTACCTCGCTGACAAAATACGGGGAAGAACTGGAAAAGGCGCTGCAGCAGATCATGACCGACTTTGATTCGGGCCATCTGTCCCTGAGCGACGAAAACCTGGGCTTTTCCCAAACGGCCGGGGAGGGCACCGCCTTCTCCGATGCCCTGGACCAGGCGGCCGAGTCCTTCACCGGGTACCCCACCCTGCTGTATGACGGTCCCTTCTCCGATCATGTCCTGCAGGAGGAGCCGCTGTGCCTCTCCCAGTACAGCGAGGTGACCGCCGAACAGGCCGCAGAAAAAGTCGGCGATCTCGATTTGGGAACCGGTTATTCATGGGAAGCGGGCGGCGAAGAGAACGGGCGCCTGCCCTGCTACGTCTTCCAGAGCGGGGAGAGCCGCCTGCGCCTGACCAAAGCGGGCGGCCTGCTGCTGTCGTTTTCCAACCCGCGGGATATCGTGGAGGAAAAGCTGACCGGGGAGGAGGCGCTGGAAAAAGCGCGGGAAATCCTGCCCGCCCTGGGTTTTTCCGATATGCAGGAGAGCTACTACTATGTGGCCGACGGGGTGTGCATGTGCCTGTTCTTTGACAAGCAGGGGGATGTGCTGTGTTACCCCGATCTGGTGAAAATCGGCATCGCCATGGATGACGGCTCGCTGGTGCGGGCGGAGGCGGCCGGCTACCGCATGAATTACCAGAAGCGCACGGCCCTGCAGCCGGATTTGACGGCCGCGCAGGCGCAGGCGGTTCTCTCCTCCCAGCTGACCGTACTGGAGGCCCCGTTCCTGTGCCTCATCCCCTCCCCGGGCGGCAGCGAACTGCTGTGCTGGGAATTCCACTGCCAGGGGCAGGAGAAGGAAGAGCTGCTTTTGTACGTCAATGCAAAGACCGGCATGGAAGAGCAGATGTACGAATTGCAGTATTCGGATTCCGGCACCCTGACCCGCTGACCCCCTTTTCTCACAAAAACAGCCTGCCTTTCTCCCAAAGAGAAAAAGCAGGCTGTTTTATTTCGTTCAGATTTTGGCACTCTCCGCCGCACGGCGACACAGATCCCGAAAAAAGCACAGGAACAGAGGGAACCGGCGGGTAAAGTTCTCCGGGTGGAACTGCACGGCGAGGATATCCCCCGTCTCCGATTCCATCCCCTCGATAATCCCGTCGGCACTGCGGGCCGAAACACGGAAACCCGCCGCCAGACGGTCCACGGCCTGATGGTGGTAGGAATTGGTCAGCAGGCTGTCCTGCCCCACCACTTCGTGCAGGCGGGTCCCCTTTTCCAGAAAGACCCGGTGGAACGGCTCATCCCGGGTGTCCATGCAGCCCCGGTGGGCCTGGGGGGTGGCGGTCTGGGTGGGAATATCCTGGATCAGCGTGCCGCCGAACGCCACGTTGATCAGCTGCATTCCCCGGCAGATGCCCAGCACCGGTTTTCCGGCCCGCACACAGGCCTTTACCAGCTCGATTTCGAACCGGTCCCGTTCCATGCAGGTGCTGCCCATCCCCTGCACCGGGTCCTGCCCGTAAAGATGCGGGGCGATGTCGCCCCCACCGGGCAGCAGCAGCCCGTCGATCCCCGGGATCCACTGGGCGGGCGTCTCCCCGATAACCGGCAGCAGCACCGGGATCCCCCCGGCCAGCTGAACGGACCGGACGTAATCGGCGCTCTCCACATACGAACCCACGTGGGGGGATCCCACCAGGGGTTCGTACCCAATCACAATTCCGATAACCGGTTTTCTCTCCATCTTCTCTTCCTCCCGGCCGTTACACGGAGGCCGGTTCCCGGCCCAGCAATTTCACCAATACGGCCTTCTGCACGTGCAGGCGGTTTTCCGCCTCGTCAAAAATTTCGGCGGCGTGGCGCTCGAACATCTCCCCGCTCACTTCTTCCCCGCGGCGAGCCGGCAGCGGATGCTGCAAAATGGCATCGGCCCTGGCGGCGGCCATCACCTCGTCGGTGACGGTATATCCCGCAAAATCGCGCCGGCGCCGGTCGGTCTGGGCCTCCATACCCGAGGAAACCCACACATCGGTCTGCACATCATCGGCGCCTTCGGCCGCCTCGATAGGATCGCGGGTCAGCAGGAACCGGCTTCCGTATCCGGCGGCGAAATCCAGGATCTCCTGCGGCGGATCATACCCCTCGGGGCAGGCCACCCGGATGTGCATCCCGGTTTTCAGCGCCCCTACAATCAGGCTGCTGCACATATTGTTGCCGTCGCCGATATAGGCCATTTTCAGTCCTTCCAGGCTGCCCTTGTACTCGCGCACGGTCATCAGGTCCGCCAGCACCTGGCAGGGGTGCGCCGCATCGGTCATCCCGTTGATCACGGGAATCCCGGCATAGCGGGCAAAATCGTCCACTTCCTTCTGATCGAAGGTGCGGATCACCAGGCCGTTGACATATCGCGCCAGTGTGCGGGCCGTATCCTCCACCGGTTCGCCGCGGAACATCTGCAGGTCCCGGGAGGAGAGGAACAGCGCATGCCCGCCCAGCTGGTACATGCCCGCTTCAAAGGACACGCGGGTGCGGGTGCTGACCTTCTCAAAAATCATGCCCAGGGTTTTCCCCTGCAGGTGCGGGTGGGGAATGTCGTGCTGCACCTCGTATTTCAGCTGGTCGGCCGTATTGAGTATTTCGTGGATCTCCTGTTCCGTCAGATCCATCAGGCGGGTCAGATGTCTCATGCCGTCGCCTCCTCCAGGGCCTGCCGCAGAATGGCCACACCCTGATCCATCTCCTCCCGGGTCATGACCAGCGGGGGCAGCAGGCGCACCGCTTTGTGAGCGGTCAGCACCAGCATTCCCTTTTCCAGACACAGGTTTGCCACATCCAGCGAGGTAAGGCCCGTTTCCGGCTTTACATCGGCGCCGATCATCAGACCCATCCCGCGGATGTTGGTCAGCTGCGGAATCGTCCGCAGCTTTTCCTGCAGATATGCGCCCTTTGCCTCCACTTCCGCCAAAAAGGCCGGATCGGCAATGCGCCCCAGCATATAGCGGGCCGCCGCGCACACCACCGGGCCGCCGCCGAAGGTGGAGCCGTGCATCCCGCCGGAGAGAACCGCCCCCAGCTCCGCGCTGCACAGGCAGGCGCCGATGGGCAGGCCGCCGCCCAGCCCCTTGGCCGAGGTGACCACATCCGGGCGGATGCCGTACTGCTCAAAGCAGAACAGCTTGCCCGTGCGGCCGATACCGGTCTGCACTTCGTCGGCGATCAGCAGGATCCCCTTCTCCGTGCACAGCTGCCGCAGCTGCCGCACAAACTCCGGATCCAGCAGGAACACGCCGCCCTCGCCCTGAATCAGCTCGATCATCACGGCGCAGGTTTTTTCGGTCACCGCCGCGCGCACCTTCTCCATATCATCAATGGGGGCATAGTCAAACCCTTCGGTGAAGGGATCAAAGTGGTGATGGAATTCATCCTGGCCGGTGGCCGCCAGCGTGGTCACCGTACGGCCGTGGAAGGAATTCTCCAGCGTGAGGATGCGCTTGCAGTCGGGAGCTTTCGTCTCCCCGAATTTCCGGGCCAGCTTGATGGCGCATTCGTTGGCCTCGGCGCCGGAATTGCCGAAGAACACCTTGGAAAAACCGGACAGGCGGCACAGCTCCTCGGCCAGGGCCGTCTGCACCGGGTTATAGTACAGGTTGCTGATATGCTGCAGCGTGGCGGCCTGCCCGCTGACCGCTTTCACCCAGCCATCATCGCACCAGCCCAGGGCGTTGACCCCGATGCCGCTGGTAAAATCCAGATACGTCTTTCCCTCGCTGTCGGTGGCATACACGCCCTTGCCCCTGACCAAAGCCACCGGAAACCGGCCGTAGGTGGGCATCAGGTTCTCCTTTTCCTGCTGCCGGATCGCCTCAAAATTCATAGCAGTTCCCCCTTTTCTTCTCCTCAATAAAACATCGTGCCGATGCCCTCATCCGTCAGCAGCTCGATCAGCAGGGAATGGGGCACGCGGCCGTCGATAATATGGGCGCGCTGCACGCCGCGGCGCACCGCCTCCACACAGCAGTCGATCTTGGGGATCATGCCGCCACTGATGATGTTCTCGCGCTTCAGCTTGGGAACCTCGCTGACGTTGACCACCGGGATAATGGTGCTCTCGTCGTCTTTATCCCGCAGCAGGCCGCACACATCGGTCATCAGCAGCAGCTTGCACGCGCCCAGCTCGGCCGCAATGCGGGCCGCCGCCACATCCGCATTGATATTGTACACTTCCCCGTGATAGCCCCCGGCCACCGTGGCGATGATGGGAACATACCCGGCCCGGGTGGCATTTTCGATCACCTCGGTGTGCACTTCCCGGATCTCCCCCACAAAGCCGTAATCGGCCCCGCCGGAAACCAGCTTGTCGGCCATCAGCATACCGCCGTCCAGCCCGCACAGCCCCACAGCCCGGCCGTTGTGGGCCGCCAGCAGCTGAACCAGCGCTTTGTTCACCTTTCCGGCCAGCACCTGCTGCACAACCTCCATGGTCTCTTCATCCGTATAGCGCATTCCGTTGACAAACCGGCTCTCTTTGCCGATCTTCTTCAGCATGGCGTTGATCTCCGGGCCGCCGCCGTGCACCAGCACCACATTGATGCCCAGCGCCTTCATCATGACGATATCGTTCATCACGGCGCTTTTCAGATCCTCGTTGATCATGGCATTGCCGCCGTATTTGACCACGATGGTCTTCCCGGCCAGGCGCTGGATGTACGGCAGGGCCTGTACCAGGATCTGGGCCCGGCCGGCATTGGAAATTTTCATCGGTTCCATTTTTTCCTCCTCAGGTGCGGTGTCCTCTCAGGTGCGGTAGTCACCGTTGATCTTCACATACTCGTAGGTCAGATCGCAGCCCCATGCCTTGGCGGAAAACGGCCCGGTCTTCATATCCACCAGAATCCCGATCTCCTTCTCCTTCAGAACCTCGGCCGCTTCCTCTTCGCTGTAGGGGTGATAGGCGGCATTTTCGCACACCCACACTTCCCCCGCCGCGCTTTTCAGCGTTACGTTGACACGGCTGACATCAAAATCGCCGGGGGTATAGCCGATGGCACACAGAATCCGGCCCCAGTTGGCATCCTGCCCGAACATGGCGGTCTTGAGCAGGTCGCTGGTCACCACGCTCTTGCTCACGGCGCGGGCCACCTCCAGGCTGGGAGCGCCGGTCACCTCGCACACCAGCAGCTTGCTGGCGCCCTCGCCGTCACCGGCGTGCTCGCGGCACATGTGCTCGGCAATGGCGGTCAGCGCCTCAAAGAAGGTATCGTAATCCTCCCCCGGGCCGGTAACCGGCTCGTTCCCGGCCAGCCCGCTGGCCATCAGGATCAGGGTATCGTTGGTCGAGGTATCCCGGTCCACGCTCATCTGGTTATAGGTGCCGGGCACCACATCGGAGAGCGCTTTCTGCAGCATCTGCGGGCTGATGGCCGCATCGGTGGTGTAAAACTCCAGCATGGTGGCCATATTGGGGGCGATCATGCCGCTGCCCTTGCCGATGGCGCCCAGATGGCAGGTTTTTCCTCCCAGCGTAAACGAGAAGGCGTACTCCTTCGGATACGTATCGGTGGTCATGATGGCAGTGGCGGCCTGCAGGCTGCCGGACGCCTCGTGGGTCAGCTGCGCCGCCGCCTGCGGAATACCCGCGGCAAAGGGGGCCAGCTGCATGGGCTGCCCGATCACACCGGTGGAAGCCGGCAGCACGTCCTCTTTGGCGATGTGCAGCGCATCGGCTACCAACTGGCAGGTATCCAGCGCCAGCTGCACCCCGCCCGGCGCGCAGGTGTTGGCATTGCCGCTGTTGACCACGATGGCCTGGGCATAGCCGTCCTGCAGATGCATCCGGTCCACCGTGATGGGGGCTCCGCAGATCTTGTTGGTGGTGTACACGCCGGCCGCCGCACAGCGCACGTCGGCGCTGATCAGGGCCAGATCCAGTTTCTCGTGACGGGGGCGGATGCCGCAGTGCACGCCGCTGGCCGAAAAGCCCCTGGCCGCACACACGCCGCCCTTTACCTCGGTAAATTTCATGTTTCTCTCTCCTCTTTATTCCAGCCCAGCCGTTTCCGGCAGGCCCAGCATAATATTCATGCACTGCACCGCCGCGCCGCTGCTGCCTTTTCCCAGGTTGTCGAACAGGCTGATCAGCAGCATCTGCTTCTCATCGGGGGAGGCGGTCAGGTAAATTTCCATTTTGTCGGTGCACCGGTTTCCGTTCCCCGCCAAAAACCCGTCCTCCGGCAGCTGCCCCAGAGGATGAACCGCAATCTGTTCCTCCCCCTGGTAGTAATCCCGCAGGGCCCGGGCGATTTTTTCCGGGGACAGGCCGGGCAGCAGCTCCATGCGCAGGGGCACGGTCACCTGCATTCCGCTGTAGTAGTCCGCCACGATGGGCACAAAGACCGGCGGGGTCTCCAGCCCGCTGATGCGCTGCATTTCGGGCAGATGTTTGTGGTGCAGCGTCAGGCCGTAGGAGCGGGGGCTGTCGTATTCCGCAGGGCGCGCGGGCGCCTCGTACGCGGCGATCATCTTCTTCCCCCCGCCGCTGTAGCCGGTCAGGCTGTGGCAGGTGAAGGGATATCCGGCGGGCAGTACCCCGGTGGTAACCAGCGGGGCCACCAGCGAGATAAATCCGCTGGCATGGCAGCCCGGCACCGCCACACGGGTGCTGCTGCGGATTTTTTCCCGGTACCCGTGCAGCTCGGGAAAGCCATAGACCCAGCCCGGGTCCACCCGGTGGGCCGTACTGGTATCCAGCAGGCGCACCTTCGACCCCACCAGGGGCACGATGGATTTGGCCGCCGCATCCGGCAGGCACAAAAAGGCCAGATCGGCCGAACGGATCACCCGGGCGCGCTCGGCTTCCTCCTTGCGCCCCTCTTCGCTGATGGACAGCAGTTCAATTTCCTCCCGCTGTTTCAGCCGGTCGGCAATGCGCAGGCCGGTGGTCCCGGCGCTGCCGTCAATAAAAACACGGATCTTATTCATGGGCGATCTCCTCCCGCACCGCCTTGGCCATGGCCCGCACATTTTCGGGGGCCGGCCCGCCGTAAACCGTCCGGCCGTTCACACAGGCCGCCAGGCTGATGGCGTCGTATACCTTTTCATCGAACAGGGGGCACACCTTCCGGTACTCGGAAAGGGGCAGGCTCTCCAGCGTTTCGCCGCTCTCCATGCATTTGGCCACCAGGTCCCCCGTCATCCGGTAGGCATCGCGGAAGGGCAGCCCTTTCTGCTCCACCAGATAGTCGGCCACATCGGTGGCATTGATAAAGCCGCCCGCGGCCGCTTTCCGCATATTATCCGGCAGCAGGGTCATGGTTTTCACCATGGGGATAAAGGCGGTCAGGCACATGCGCAGGGTGTCCACCGCATCGAACACGGCCTCTTTATCCTCCTGCATATCCTTGTTATAGGCCAGCGGCAGCCCCTTCATCATGGTCAGCAGACCCATCAGATCCCCGAACACGCGGCCGCTCTTGCCGCGCACCAGCTCGGCGATATCCGGGTTTTTCTTCTGGGGCATGATGCTCGAGCCCGTGGAGAAGGCGTCATCCAGCCGGACAAACCGGAATTCCCAGCTGCACCACAGCACCAGCTCCTCCGAAAAACGGGACAGATGCACCATAGCAAGGGAAATGGCGCTGGCGATCTCGGCACAGAAATCCCGGTCGGCCACGCCGTCCAGGCTGTTGCGGCAGGGGGCGTCGAAATGCAGCAGCTCTGCCGTGCGGAACCGGTCGATGGGATAGGTGGTACCGGCCAGGGCGCCGCTGCCCAGGGGCATGACGTTCATGCGCTTTTTCGCGTCCTCCAGCCGCCCGATATCCCGCAGGAACATCTCCGCATAGGCCAGCATGTGATGGCCGAAGGTGATGGGCTGGGCCCGCTGCAGATGGGTATAACCGGGCATGACCATCCCGCTGCCCTCCTCGGCCTTGTCGCACAGCACACAGATCAGCTCGCGCAGCTGCGCGGTCAGGCTGTCGCACTCCTTTCGCAGGTACAGCCGCACATCCACGGCCACCTGATCGTTGCGGCTGCGGGCCGTGTGCAGGCGCTTGCCCGCGTCCCCCAGGCGCCGGGTCAGCTCCTCCTCGATCACCGTGTGGATGTCCTCCGCGTTGGGGTCGATCGGCATACGGCCGCTCTCGATATCCTCGCGGATCCGGCACAGTTCCTGCCGGATCGTTCCGGCCTCTTCCGGGTCAATCACACCGCATTCCCCCAGCATGGTCACATGGGCGATGCTGCCCTCGATATCCTCGCGGAACATCTGGCTGTCAAACGAAATGGATGAGTTAAAATCGTTGGTCTTGGGGTCCAGTTCCCCGTGAAAAGAGCCCTGCCACAGCTTCATGTGCGTTCCTCCGTTCTCTCTCCTGATGCAAAACCGCCCGCACACCGGTTTCAGGGGTGTGCGGGACGTATCTGTCATGTACGTTGCGGAAAGGCAGGTTACTTCTCCTGCGCTTCCAGCTGCTGGCGCTTTTTCGCCTGCACCTTGATG
The DNA here is from genome assembly GCA_051881655.1 of Candidatus Heritagella sp. GTDB lineage: Bacteria > Bacillota > Clostridia > Oscillospirales > Acutalibacteraceae > Heritagella. The sequence goes on from JBJEQH010000106.1 coordinate 11,748, forward strand.
GGAAGGCCGAACAGATTGATAAATCCGGCGGAATCGGCCTGGTTGTAAACCTCGTCCTCGTCGAACGTGGCGATTTCTTCGTCGTACAGGCTGTACTTCGAGGTGGTCCCGGCGTCGATGATGTTGCCCTTATACAGCTTCAGCTTCACATCGCCCGTCACGGTCTGCTGCGTGCTGGTCACGAAAGCGGACAGGGCCTCGCGCAGGGGGGTGTACCACTGGCCATAGTAAACCAGCTCGGCAAAGCGCAGGGCAACCTGCTGCTTGTAGTGGTACGTCTCACGGTCCAGGCACAGCTCTTCCAGCTTGTTGTGGGCCGTGTACAGGATGGTGCCGCCGGGGGTCTCGTACACGCCGCGGCTCTTCATGCCCACCAGCCGGTTTTCCACGATATCGGTCAGGCCGATGCCGTTTTTGCCGCCCAGCTCGTTCAGGGTCTTCACCACTTCCACGCCGTCCATTTCCTTGCCGTCGATGGCGGTGCAGATGCCCTTTTCAAAATGCAGCGTCACATAGGTGGGCTCATCGGGAGCCTGCTCGGGCGACACGCTCATCTCCAAAAAGCCGGGCTTGTTATAAAGCGGCTCATTGGCGGGATTCTCCAGATCCAGGCCCTCGTGGGACAGGTGCCACAGGTTCTTATCCTTCGAGTAGTTGGTCTCGCGGGTGATCTTCAGCGGGATGTGATGGGCCTCGGCGTACTCAATCTCCTCCTCACGGGACTTGATGCTCCAGATCCGCCACGGGGCGATGATCTTCATATCCGGGGCAAACGCCTTGATGCTCAGTTCAAAACGGACCTGGTCGTTGCCCTTGCCGGTGCAGCCGTGGCAGATGGCATCGGCCCCCTCGGCCTTGGCGATCTCCACCAGCTTTTTGGCGATAATCGGGCGGGCAAACGAGGTGCCCAGCAGATATTTGTTCTCATAAACGGCGCCGGCCTGGATGGTGGGGAACACATAGTCCTCCACAAATTCCTTTTTCAGATCGGCAATGTACAGCTTGGAAGCGCCGGTCTTCTTGGCCTTTTCCTCCAGGCCCTCCAGCTCGCTGCCCTGGCCGACATCCGCCGCCACGGCGATTACTTCGCAGTTATCGTAGTTTTCCTTCAGCCACGGGATGATAATGGATGTATCCAGGCCGCCCGAATAGGCCAGCACTACTTTTTTAATCGACTGTTCCATCTTGATGATTCCTCCGTTTGTTGTTCTATACCAAAAGCGCCGCCCCCAAAAGAGGAGCAGCGCTCTTTCCTT
>JBJEQH010000107.1:0-2885 GCA_051881655.1 Candidatus Heritagella sp.
GAGCTGGTGCTGACCGAGGGCGCCAAGGGCATGAAGGGCGCCATTGCCAAAGCCGACGAGCTCTCGAAGGAGATCCCCAACAGCTTTATCCCCGGCCAGTTTGTCAACCCCGCCAACCCCGCTGTTCACAGGGCGACCACGGGCCCGGAGATCTGGGAGGACACCGACGGCCAGGTGGACATTTTCGTGGCCGGTGTGGGCACCGGCGGCACGGTCACCGGCGTGGGCGAATACCTGAAGAGCCGGAATCCCGCCGTGAAGGTGGTCGCGGTGGAGCCTGCCTCCTCCCCGGTTCTGAGCAAGGGCACCCCCGGTTCCCATAAGATTCAGGGAATCGGCGCAGGATTTGTTCCGGACGTATTGAACACCGGCATTTATGACGAGATCATCCCCGTGGAGAACGACGACGCCTTTACCGCCGGCAAGAAGATCGGCCGGGCCGAGGGCGTGCTGGTGGGCATTTCCTCCGGCGCGGCGGTGTGGGCCGCCATTCAGCTGGCCAAACGCCCCGAGAACAAGGGCAAGACCATCGTGGCCCTGCTCCCCGATACCGGCGACCGCTACCTTTCCACCCCGCTGTTTGCGGACTGAATACAGAAAACCCTGTGGAAGGCTGCCGCAGAATGGGAATTCTGCAGCAGCCTCCCTTTTATCAAAATTACCAATTTACCCAGGAGGAAAATATGAAATGGAAGAATCGAGATATGATCTGAATAAAGAACTGGCCCAGATGCTCAAGGGCGGCGTCATCATGGACGTAACCACACCTGAACAGGCGAAAATTGCCGAATCCGCCGGTGCCTGCGCGGTTATGGCGCTGGAGCGCATCCCCGCGGATATCCGGGCGGCGGGCGGTGTGTCCCGTATGAGCGACCCCAAGATGATCCGCGGCATTCAGGAGGCCGTCTCCATCCCCGTTATGGCCAAATGCCGCATCGGCCATTTCGTGGAGGCCCAGGTACTGGAGGCCATCGAGATCGACTACATCGACGAGAGCGAAGTCCTCTCGCCCGCGGATGATGTGTACCATATTGACAAAACCAAGTTCAAGGTGCCCTTTGTCTGCGGTGCGCGGGATCTGGGCGAAGCCCTGCGCCGCATTGCCGAAGGTGCTTCGATGATCCGCACCAAGGGCGAGCCGGGCACCGGCGACGTGGTGCAGGCCGTGCGCCATATGCGGGCCATGAACGCGGAGATCCGCCGGGTGCAGAATCTCCGGGAGGATGAGCTGTACGAGGCTGCCAAGCAGCTGCAGGTTCCCCTGGATCTGGTACGCTATGTCCACGAAAACGGCCGTCTGCCGGTGGTGAACTTTGCCGCCGGCGGTGTGGCAACTCCGGCCGATGCGGCCTTGATGATGCAACTGGGCGCCGAGGGTGTGTTTGTGGGATCCGGCATTTTTAAATCCGGCAATCCGGCCAAGCGCGCCGCCGCCATTGTTCAGGCCGTTACCAATTATACCGACGCCAAACGGATCGCCGAGTTATCCGCTGATCTGGGGGAGGCCATGGTGGGCATCAACGAGCAGGAGATCGCACTGCTGATGGCAGAGCGGGGGAAGTAAAATGATGATTGCCACTTTAGCACTTCAGGGGGCTTTTGCCGAGCATGCCGCCGTGCTGGACCGCCTGGGCGTGAAACATTTTGAAATCCGGCAGCAGCGGGATCTGGACCGGCCCTTTGACGGGCTGATCCTCCCCGGCGGGGAGAGCACCGTCATGGGCAAGCTGCTGCGCGATCTGGAACTGTTCACCCCGCTGCAAGAACGCATCGCGGCCGGTCTGCCCGTATTCGGCACCTGTGCCGGGCTGATTCTGCTGGCAAAATCGGTGGATGGAGGCGTCCCCTGCTTCGGGACGATGGATATCGCGGTCAAGCGCAATGCCTATGGCCGCCAGCTGGGCAGCTTTTATACCGAGGAAACGTGCCGGGGCATCGGCAAAATCCCCATGACCTTTATCCGAGCGCCTTATATCGAAGCGGTCCACGGGGACGCGAAAGTTCTGGCGGCGGTGGACGGAAACATCGTGGCAGCCCGGGAGGGGAACCAGCTGGTAACGGCTTTCCACCCGGAACTCAGTGAGGACCTGTCTGTACACCGCTATTTTCTGGAGATCATAGAGGCATTTCACAGGAGGCAGAGCACATAATACCTGCACCGGAGAAAAGCAAAGAACCGGCTGTGTAAGGTACTGCACGGAAAATCCTGACCAATAGGGCGGACATCCATGGGACAGCATTGTACACGGGTACCACCGGGTATCACCACTGTCTCTGATACCGTGCGGCCGTTCAGATCAGATGGCGCCATGGAGGCAGGACGGAAGAAACTCCTATTTTTTTCAAAAAAGCTATTGACATTATCACCGCTATGTATTACAATACCAATAAACCAACTAATATTGTAGGTTTATTGAAAAGGGAGGGGGAGCCAAAATGAGTGTCCGTTTTCTTCAATTGCTGAAGAGTAATTTCCGCTGTGGGCGAATGCCTCACTCCCGGGCTGTTACTGTGGCCGGGCGTTTTGGTGCGCCCATCGTTCCCGTCGGGTGAACCTGCACACGGCCGCATACAGTCCGGGAGCTTTTACGCTGTCCCGGATTTTTTTGCGCCTGAAAACACAGAATTTGAGAAAGAATCAAAAAAGAATCAATTTAAAAGAATAATTTTTTAGAAAGAAGGATTTTTTATGTCTTCGTATAAATTTGAAACTCTGCAGCTGCATGTCGGTCAGGAACAGCCCGATCCCGCGACGGATTCCCGCGCGGTGCCGATTTATCAGACGACGTCGTACGTATTCCGCAATTCCGCTCATGCGGCGGCGCGCTTTGGCCTGGCGGATGCGGGCAACATCTACGGCCGTCTGACCAACTCCACCCAGGATG
>JBJEQH010000108.1:0-2884 GCA_051881655.1 Candidatus Heritagella sp.
CCCGGCCGTCACGTGCAGGCTGGCTAAATCCACATACTGCCCCCGGCTGCCGATCTTCCCCGGCGCCGCCGCCGCAAACCCGATCAGGCGCCCGTCCTCCATCGCGCCCAGCACCAGCCCGCCGTTCTCCGCCGTATCCCGCAGGCACTGCACCAGAAAGGCGTAGTTCTCCGCGTTCCAGTCGTCCACAAACGGTACTTCCCGGATCTTCCAGCCGTCCTCCTCCTGCCGCCAGCACTTTGTCACCACCTGACGGCGCTCAAACCCCGCAAACAGTGCGGGGGTCACATCCTCTTTGCTTAACTTTTTGTATTCAATCACAAAATTCTCCCCTTTGTATTTGATTTTCCGCCCCCACCAGGCGGAAAAAGGAAAAAGCGCCCCAAGGATGGGAATCCTCTCCCTCCGGGGCGCTTTTGCTCGTTTTTATACGGTTCTGCCGATGTCGTGCCGGTAATGCACCCCGTCAAAGTGGATTTTTTCCACCGCGGCGTAGGCTTTTTCCAGCGCTTCCTCCAGCGTGGGGGCCAGCGCCGTCACGCCCAGCACCCGGCCGCCGCTGGTCACCAGGGCCCCGTCCTTCTCCGCCGTACCCGCGTGGTAGACCGTCACCCCGTCCAGCTGGCCGTTTTCGTCCAGGCCGGTGATCACCTTGCCCTTTTCGTAGTGGACCGGATATCCGCCGGAGGCCATCACCACGCAGGCCGCCGCCTCGTCTTTCCACTCGATGTCCAGCTCGCTCAGGCGCTCCTCCTGCACGGCCAGCAGAATGTCCACCAGGTCCGTCTTCAGCCGGGGCAGCACCACCTGGGTCTCCGGATCGCCGAAGCGGGAGTTGTACTCGATCACCTTCGGCCCCGCGGGCGTCAGCATCAAACCAAAGTACAGGCAGCCCTTAAAGGGGCGGCCCTCTGCGCGCATGGCCTGGATCGTCGGCAGGAAGATCTCGCGCATACAGCGCCCGGCCATCGCCTCGTCATAGTACGGGTTGGGGCTGATGGTGCCCATGCCGCCGGTATTCAGGCCCTTGTCCCCATCCAGCGCCCGCTTGTGGTCCTTCGACGAGACCATGGGCTTTACGCACTTGCCGTCAGTAAAGGCCAGCACCGAGACCTCCGGTCCGGTGAGGAATTCCTCGACCACCACGCGGCTGCCCGAGGCTCCGAACACCTTGTCCTCCATGATCTCCTTGACGGCGCCCTCGGCGGCGGCGTAATCCTCGCAGATCAGCACGCCCTTGCCCAGCGCCAGGCCGTCGGCCTTGATGACCACGGGATAGGTATTCTGTTCCCTTACATACGCCAGCACCTTCTCCGGGTCATCGAACACCTCGTACCCGGCGGTGGGGATGTGGTATTTTTTCATCAGATTTTTCGAGAAGACCTTGCTCGCCTCAATGATGGCGGCATTGGCCCGGGGGCCGAAAGCGGGAATCCCCGCCTCCTCCAGGGCGTCCACCATACCGGCGGCCAGCGGGTCATCCGGCGCGACAAACACCAGATCCACCGCCTTCTCTTTGGCGAAGGCCACGACCTTTTCCTTGTCCATCACGCCGATGGGCACGCACACGGCGTCTTTGGCGATGCCGCCGTTGCCGGGGGCGCAGTACAGGGCCGAAACCCTGGGGCTCTCCTTCAGCTTGCGCACAATGGCGTGCTCGCGGCCGCCGCTTCCCAGTACCAGAATATTCACAGCGACCCCTCCTATCAGTGGTGGAACAGGCGCAGGCCGCAGAAGGCCATGGCGATGCCGTACTTGTTGCAGGTGGCGATCACCTGATCGTCCCGGATGGATCCGCCGGGCTCCACAATGGCGGTCACGCCGCTGCGGCGGGCGCGCTCGATATTATCCCCGAACGGGAAGAACGCGTCGCTCCCCAGACACACGCCCGTCACATGGGACAGCCACTCGGCCTTTTCCTCGCGGGTCAGCGGCTCGGGCTGGCGGGTGAAGGTCAGCTGCCAGTTGTCGTCCCCGATCACGTCCTCGGGCGTATCGCCGATATACGCGTCGATGGCGTTGTCGCGGTTGGCGCCCTTCACATCGTCGCGGAAGGGCAGATCCAGCACCTTCGGCATATGGCGCAGCTGCCAGTTATCGGCCTTCTGCCCGGCCAGGCGGGTGCAGTGGATGCGGCTCTGCTGGCCGGCGCCGACACCGATGGTCTGGCCGCCGGATACGTAGCACACCGAATTGGACTGGGTGTATTTCAGCGTAATCAGGCTGATCACCAGGTCGCGCTTCTGCTCCTCGGTGAGGGTCTTATTCTCCGTCACCATGTTGGAGAGCATGGTCTGCGCGTTGATCGTGAGCTCGTTGCGGCCCTGCTCGAAGGTAATGCCGTACACCTGCTTGCGCTCGATGGGATCGGGGCGGTAGTCGGGGTCGATCTGCACAATGTTGTAGTTGCCCTTCTTCTTCCCCTTCAGGATGGCCAGCGCCTCCTCGGAATAGCCGGGGGCGATAATGCCGTCGCTCACTTCCTTCTGGATCACGCGGGCGGTGGAGGCGTCGCACTCATCCGACAGGGCGATCCAGTCGCCGAAGCTGCTCATGCGGTCGGCCCCGCGGGCACGGGCATAGGCGCACGCCAGGGCGCTGAGCTCCATATCCGGCGCAATGTGGTACATCCGGCGCTCCACCTCATTAAGGGGCAGACCCACGGCGGCACCGGCGGGGGATACGTGCTTGAAGGAAGCGGCCGAGGGCATCCCGGTGGCCGCTTTCAGCTCGCGCACCAGCTGAATGCTGTTGAGCGCATCGAGAAAATTGATATAACCGGGGCGGCCGTTCAGCACCGTCACGGGCAGATCGCTTCCGTCGGCCATATAAATCCGGCTGGGCTTCTGGTTGGGGTTGCATCCGTATTTCAGCATCCATTCAT
>JBJEQH010000109.1:0-12945 GCA_051881655.1 Candidatus Heritagella sp.
GTACTGGCTGATGAGCGGCGGGGGAAAAACCCGCGTGCGGGATATCCTGTTGAACCCCGGCGTGATTGGCTTGGCGGTGGGCGTGGTGCTGTTCGCTCTGAAGGTGCAGCTGCCCGAGATAATCGCCTATCCCATGGAATGCTTCAGTGCGCTGAATACCCCCCTTGCCATGGTGGTGATCGGTTCGTATATCGCCAAGGTGGAGCTGCGCGAGTTTTTCACCGACCGCCATGTGTTCCAGGTGTGCGGGCTGAGGCTGCTGCTGATTCCCGCGGTTTATTTCGGTGTGCTGCTGCTTTTGAACATGCTGTGCCCGCAGCCGGTCATGCTGGTCAGCTGTATGATTCAGGCCGCCGCGCCGGTGGCCGGGCTTACGGTATTGTTTGCCGCCAAATTTAACCGGGAGAAAGAACTCTCGGCCAAGTGCGTGGCGGTATCCACGGTGCTGTCGGTGGTGACCATGCCGGTCATTACCGTACTGGCCCAGATGGCGGGGGGCCTGCTGTAACCAAAAGGGGAAAAATCCATAGTATGGGATGCACAGGTTTCGCCCTCCGTGGCCGGGAGGGACGGGACCGGGTGCTTCATCGGATAGAGGGGTCTGTCCCCGGAAGGGAACTTCCGGGGACAGACCCGTTTTTCTTGAAAAAACAGGGTGGATAAGGTACAATAGCAGTGGAATGAAAAAGAGGAAAGGCAGGCGATTCCCTGTGAAAATTGCACCGTCCATGCTGGCTTGTGATTTTACCCGGATGGGGGAGGAAGTCCGCCGGATTACCCGGGCCGGGGCGGACTGGGTTCATCTGGATGTAATGGATGGGGGCTTTGTCCCCAATATCAGTTTTGGGCCTGCGGTGATCGCGGCCCTGCGAAAGGAAACCGATCTTCCCTTTGACGTGCATCTGATGATCCGGCAGCCGCTTTTTTATATCCCGCATTTTGTAAAAGCCGGGGCGGATCTGATTACGTTTCATGTGGAGAGCGAAAGCCCTGTGCGGGAGACGCTGCAGGCCATTCACAAGGCCGGCTGCCGGGCCGGGCTCGTCCTGAAACCGGGGACCCCGGCACAGGCGGTGAAGGAATACCTGCCCGATTGCGATCTGGTGCTGATTATGACCGTGGAACCGGGCTTTGGCGGACAGACCTTCATGGCGGATATGATGCGGAAGGTGCGCGCCATTAAGAGCTGGGCGCCGCAGATGACGGTGGAAGTGGATGGCGGCATCAACAAAGAGACCATCCGCCTGTGCGCCGAGAGCGGTGCCGATGTGGCGGTGGCGGGGACCAGTGTGTTCCGGGCACCGGATGCGGGAAAAATGATCGAAGAATTAAAGGCGGCGGCACAGCTGTAATTGGCCGTGTTCCCGCAGCCAGGCGGCCTCCAGGGTGCTGATAGGCCGGCAGCAGGCAAATTCGCTGCACAGCCGCATCCACGCCGGGCGGCATCCCATGGGCAGCGATAAAAGCAGCAGCCAGCTGTCCCGCAGGGTAAAAAGTTCGGCCCGACGCAGCTGCGCGGGGGCCTGGGGTGCGGACTTTTCCGCACAATGCCGGATCTTTTCCCGGGAAAACGCGAGAAGGGCCGGCCAGAACAAAAGAAAATCATCCACACAGGCAAAGCGGCAGCACAGGGGATGCAGGCGGTCTTTCAGGCGGAACCGCCGCGGAGGCGGCAGCAAAAACCAGAACAGCATTTCCCCGCCGGGCAGAAGAACCGACCGCGCCTGGGCCACACCGGGAAACGGCGCACGGTGAAGATATCGGAAGGCTTCGCGCAGAAGCCGGGCGCATATCAGGCGGTACTGTTTTTCGGACAGTTCCCGGTTTAAAAGTCCCAGGCGGCCGGCCTCCTGGTTGGTGAGCAGAATCAGCACACGGCCAGCCTGCAGCGGGTGGATTTTCATCGAGGAAAACACCTCCGTTTCCCGGAACAAAGCGGATCAATTCGGCAGAGGAGAGAGGACAATATGCAGAAAAAGAAGAGCCATAGCCTGGAAGAGGCGCGCACTCCCAATTCCTACCAGCGGGATTTTCTGCTGGTGTTAGCGGCGGTTGCGGTTCTTCCTTATGTATATTACGGGGAAAGGGTCCTGCTGGTGCTGGGAGTTTCCATGCTGGCCGCAGCGGCAGGCACGGCCGCGTTCCGGCTGCTGCGGGGCGTTCAGGAGATCCCGGATCTGTCGTGCCTGACCACGGGTATGCTCATCGGTCTGATGCTGCCGGTGAATGTGCCGTTGTTCATCCCTGTGTTGGCATCCCTGTTCGCCATGTGCGTGGTGAGAGAACCCTTTGGAGAAAAGGGAACCCATCTGCTGAATCCCGCGGCCGGAGGTCTGGCTCTGGTGACGGTGCTGTGGCCGGAAACCGTTTTTTCTTATTATAATATGAAAGCCGGCACGGGGATGACCCTGTGGGACGGCGTGTGTGCGGTGACTTCTTCGCCGTCAGCTCAGCTGAAAAAGGGCTTTATTCCGGATCTGCAGCCGTTTGATATGCTGTTTGGCCGGTATGCCGGGCCCATGGGGGCCACAGCGGCGGTTGTGTTGGCTGCGGGACTGGTCTTTCTGATCGTCCGTGGAGATGTGGATTTCCGTATGCCGGCCGGGATGCTGCTGGGGGCCTGTCTGGTGGCTTGGTTTTTCCCCCGTATTCCAGCCTCTTCGCTGACCAGCCTGAAATTTGAGATTCTGGCCGGCGGCGTACTGGCAGTCATTCTGCTGCAGGCGGTCGATTCCGCTTCGCTGCCCGCAACCCGGGCCGGGAAATGGGCGCTGGGATTGGCGGGCGGCCTGCTGCTGATGGGGATGCAGTATAGCGGCGCGTATGAGCAGAGCGGGGCCTTTGCCGTGCTGCTGCTGGGGGCCTTGGCACCGCTTGCCGACCAGCTGACCGGCCAGGCCGGCGCCTGGATCCAACAGAGAAAACAGAGGAAAGGGGGAGAAGTACATGGCAAAAAGCCGCATCGCAAAGAGAAGGGCCCAACTGAAACGGCGTAAATATCTGCGCCAGCTGTGGGACGCCATGGAGGGGCCGCTTTTCACCCGGAATGTGGTGCTGACCGCCGGGCTGGGGCTGTTCCCCATTTTGGTTGGCTGTCTGGATGGGAAAAGCGCGGCGGCCCTTTCCCTTTTGTGTCTGTACACCACGGTGCCGGTGTGTCTGATCAGCAGTTTAATGGGGAAGTACCTGCCCCTCTGGGTGCGCCCGCCGCTCTCGGCCATCCTGGCTGCCGGTATTCTGGTGCTGGTGGATCTGGGGCAGCCGTGGCTGCTGCGAATCTGCGGGATTCCCGGATGTCTGATGGCCGTGGGGACTGTGATGCTCTCCCATGCATCGGATTATGCGCCCGGGCATGTGCTGCTGGGCACCCTGGCGGATTCACTGGGGGCTTCCGGTGGTTTTGCCCTGGCAGCGCTGCTGACGGGTGGCCTGCGGGAATTGCTGGCGGGTTCCGTTTGGTGGGTGCAGGGGGATGAGAGCGGGACTCTCTCCCGCAGTATCGTATCCCAGCCCTTTGTGGCCCTGCTGTTTCTGGGAATTTTGGCGGCCGCTTTGCAGAAAGGAAACCAGGTGCGCCGGAAAAAGGCGGGAAAGGGGAAAATAGGATGACGCAGATAATGACCTGTCTTTTCACGGCATTGGCCGCTTTTACCACCGAAAACCTGTTGTTTTCCGGCGGTGTCGGGCTGTCGCGCATGATGCGTGTGGCCCGGCGTGGAAAGAAGGCGGGGGTGTTTGCCGGGCTGCTCACGGTGTTCTCTCTGCTATCCTATTTGACGGCGTGGGGAATCTGGCAGCTGCTGCCGGCCCGCTCCACGTTCTCCGCATGGCTGACCCTGTGCTACGCGGGCAGCTGCGCGCTGTGGTATGTGGCAGGAATGTTCCTTTTGTCAGTGGCGGCGCCGAAGATTTTCCATGCGGTGGATCAGCTGATGGCGTCGGCCGCCATCAATACGGTGGTGATGATACTGCCGTTTGTATCGGTGCTGCGCAAATGGACGATCTGGCAGGGAATGGCGTACTGCCTGGGGACCGGGGCCGCCTTCTATCTGGCGATAAAAATGATGACCCCTCTGATGCCCAGACTGTACGACAAAAGGATCCCGCGGGCGCTGCGGGGATTTCCGGCCGCCCTGCTGCTTCTGGGGCTTGTGGCCCTTGGCATGATGGGCTTTACCGGGGATATCCTGTTCTTCCGGTAAGGGTCGTAGAATCCCGTTTTCCATGTTATTGAAAACGGGAACGGTCCATGGGGAATAAAATCGTCCGCTTTTTAAATCCGGCTGAAGGTTTCAGCCGGATTTTTTTATTTTCTATTCTTTATTTATAATTTTGTATAGAATTTTATTCTGTAAATTTATCAGGATAAAAGCAAATAAATAGAGAAATAGAAGGAAATAAATGAAAAATATTCTGTACTTTATTCTGCATTTCAGTCTGTTTTTTATTATGGTATAATTCTTCTCGGTGTTTCACAGGAGAAGCGCAAAATCGGGGAGAAAGAGGGAAAAACCATGCCGGCTTCCGAAATTGTGATATTGATTACCATTGGGGCCTATCTGCTGCTGATGCTGCTGGTGGGCCTGAAGTTCTCGAAGACCAACCATTCGGTTCGGGATTTTTATCTGGGAGGAAGGAAACTGGGACCGCTGGTCACCGCCATGAGCGCTGAGGCCAGCGACATGAGCAGCTGGCTGCTGATGGGTCTGCCGGGAGTGGCGTATCTGTCCGGTGTGTGTGATGCCTTTTGGACGGCGGTGGGGCTGGCCGTGGGCACCTGGCTCAACTGGCGGTTGGTGGCCCGAAGAATCCGCCGGTACAGCCATCACATTGATGCCATTACCATCCCGCAGTTCTTCAGCCGCCGGTACGGCGACCGCAAAAACGTGCTGACCTGTCTGGCGGCGCTGGTAATCGTGGTGTTTTTCGTGCCGTATACCGCCAGCGGTTTTGCGGCGTGCGGCAAGCTGTTCAGCGCCCTGTTCGGAATGGATTACCTGACGGCGATGATCCTGTGTGCCGTGATTATTGTGGCGTATACCAGTCTGGGGGGCTTTTTGGCGGCTTCGACCACCGACCTGATCCAGAGCGTGGTGATGACCGTGGCCCTGATTGCCATCATGGGATGGGGCGTGTGGATGGCCGGCGGGGTGGAGGCCGTGATCCAAAATGCCCAGGCGCTGCCGGGGTATCTGTCCCTGACCGAGACCCACGACGCCGTTTCCGGCGGCAGCCAGGGGTATGGTTTTCTCACCATTGTGTCCACGCTGGCCTGGGGACTGGGTTATTTTGGAATGCCCCACATTCTGCTGCGGTTTATGGCCATTGAGAATGAGAAAAAGCTGTCCCTGTCCCGCCGGGTGGCGACGGTGTGGGTGGTCATTTCCATGACGGTGGCCATTTTGATCGGCATGATCGGCCTTACCATGAGCCAGAACGGCACGCTGGATATGTTGTCCGGCAGCGGCAGCGAGACGATCCTTGTGCATATGGCCCAACTGCTGGCCAAATGGGGCCCGCTGGCAGCCGTTCTGGCCGGTGTGGTGCTGGCCGGCATATTGGCTGCCACCATGTCCACGGCCGACAGCCAGCTGCTGGCGGCGGCCTCGTCGGTTTCGCAGAATTTGCTGACGGAATTCGGCCATATCCGCCTGCGGGAAAAAACCAGTGTACTCATTGCCCGTGGGGCCGTCCTGCTTATCAGTGCGGTGGCCATCTGGATTGCACGGGATCCCGATAGCAGTGTGTTCCAGATTGTCAGCTTTGCCTGGGCGGGTTTTGGAGCGACCTTTGGTCCGGTGATGCTCATGGCGCTGTTCTGGCGGCGCAGCAACCGGCAGGGAGCGCTGGCCGCGATGCTGACCGGCGGCGTGATGGTGTTTGTGTGGAAATATATCCTGCGCCCCCTGGGAGGAGTATGGGATATTTACGAGCTGCTGCCCGCCTTCCTGCTGGCACTGTTGGCCGGGATTCTGGTCAGCCTGCTGACAAAGGCACCGGAGGCGGCAATTACTGATGAGTTTGACGAGGTAAAGCGCAGTCTTTCCTGAAAAAAAGCGGCGGAACCCCTTTTTGCCATGGGGTTCCGCCGCTTTTTCATGCCTTTTATGAGTGGGAATGGTATTTTTTCGCGGATTTCAGAGGGCCGGTGGCCGGGTCGTTCAGCAGTTCGCCGTTTCCCGCGAAGCGGGAGCCGTGACAGGGGCAGTCCCACGAGCGCTCGTGCGGGTTCCATTTCAGTGCGCAGCCCATATGCGGGCACCGGGGCCGGGTGGGAGTGCACAGGGAGAAAACCGCGTGGAAAGTGTTTACGAACAGCTGGGGATGCAGAACCGACCGGGAGGGGGAGAAAAGCCCAAACGAATCCGGCTCCTTCCCCTCGATTTGATCGCACAGCAGCTGGGCTGCGACCATGGAAGAGGTCATGCCCCATTTCCGAAAGCCCGTCGCAACGAAGAGATCCGGCGTACGGCAGGAGTAGCGGCCAATATAGGGCACATCGTCCAATGTCATGCAGTCCTGGGCGGCCCAGCGGGCCACAATGGAGGAACGGGGATAATACTGACGGGAAAGGGCTTCCAGCTCCTCCCAGCCGCGGCTGGGCTTTCCCGTGCGGTGGGCACCGCCGCCCATCAGAAGAAAAGGCCCCGCATTCCGGAACGACAGGCCGCCCTCCTGTTCATCCAGATACATGCCATCCACCGCGGCGGCGTTTTTCAGTGCCAATACATACGAACGGCTCTGGTACTGCTTGAGGAAATACCCGCCGTGTTTGGTGAAAATGGGGAAGTGTGTGGCCGCAATGGCCTTTTCCGCGGTGATGGTTCCGTGGTTGGTATGGTAGCGCTTTCCGTCAAAGGACTGCACGGCGGTGCGCTCGTAAATGGGCAGCCCGCCGGCCAGCGCCCGGATAAATTTCAGGGGATGGAACTGGGCCTGCCCCGAAAAACAGATGCCCCCCACGGTGGGAAAAGGCAGGGGCAGGTCCTGCACAAACCGGGCGGGGGCGTGCAGCTGCTCCAGGGCCCGCAGTTCCGTTTCCAACCGCTCCGGGTGGGACAGTGAATAGACAATGGACTCCTTCTCCTCAAAATCACAGTCTATCCCCTGGCACAGGGAGCGGTACTGCTCCAGCGCCTGAAGGTTCAGGCGCAGGTATTCGGCGGCCCGCTCCACCCCAAACCGGCGGATCAGCGTATCGTATAGCAGCCCGTGCTGGGCTGTAATTTTGGCGGTGGTGTGCCCGGTGGTGCCGCCGCCGATGCGGTCCGCTTCCACCAGAATACAGGAAATGCCCGCCTGTTTCAGTTTATAGGCGCACAGCAGACCGGTCAGCCCGCCGCCGATAATCAGCACATCGGTGGCACGGTCTCCCGGCAGCGGTGGAAAGGACGGAAGAGAGCAGGTTTTCTGCCAAATGGATTGCATAGGAATCACCCCCAAAGTAGTATGCGCACAAAACGGAAGAATATCAGGAAAAACGGCGGAGAGGTTGTACCCTTTTTTGCGCACCGGCATATTCTGGAACGAGCCGCAACAGCGGCCCGGAAAGGAAGAATGCTATGGGTGTTACCAATTCATCCAAAGAAATCAGCACAGACCGCATTGATTGCGGCGGAGTATTCCAGGTTCGTCTGTCCCTGACGGCCGAGCCCGATATCCAAAAAAATCCCACCGACATCGTCATGATCCTGGACCGGTCGGGCAGCATGGCGGGCAGCCCGCTGGCCAACCTGAAAAACGGGGCCAAAAAGTTTATCGAGATTCTCGATGAATCCACAGACGGGGTGAAGGATGGAAAGATCGGAAACGGCAGCCACATCGGTATTGTCAGCTTTGCCACCATCGCCACACAGGACACGCCCCTGACTACCTCGGTGGCGGAACTGGACGAAGCCGTGAACCATCTCAGCGCCATGGGCTCCACCAACCACGCCGATGCCTTTACCAAAGCCATGCAGTTGTTTGATCCGGCCTCTTCCAATGCAAAGGTCATGATTATGTTCACCGATGGGGTCACCACGGCCGGTGGGCCGCCCGCCCCGGTGGCTGCCGCGGCCAGAGCGCAGGGTGTGATCATCTATGTCATCGGCCTGAACGGCAGTGATGGCATTGACGAGGATGCGCTGAAGGAGTGGGCCTCGGATCCCGATTCGGCGTATGTGGTGATCACGCCGGATGACGAGGAACTGGAAAAGATATTTGAGGATTTGGCGCGGAATATCACAAAGCCCGGCGCAACCGATCTGGTAATCACGGACAAAGTGGATCCCTGCTTTAAGATCCTCTCGGTGGAATCCCCCACAAAGGGCACCGCGATCCTGTTGGATCCCACCACGGTGCAGTGGAAAATCGCCGAACTGGGCGTAAAGCAGAGCGAGGGAGCGGCCCTGACGTTCAATGTACAGCATAACGGCGTGTGCAGCGGCACCCTGCCGGTCAACGAGAGCATCGAGTACCGGGATAAGGAGGGGAACCAGGTGGACTTCGATTCGCCGGAGATCGAGGTGGATTGCAGCAGCGATGTGTTCCCCGAGGATTGCCCCCATCCGGTGGAAGTGACCATAGGCGGCTGTGAGGACGCCGTCGAATTCGATGCGGGGGATTTGAATATGGAATCCCTGGGCCGGATTTTGCAGGTGGACGTAACGGTCAAAAACGTGTGCCCCCACCGGCGGGTGGCGCTGGGCGTGATTGTCACCGAACTGGATGACAAGGATAATGAGTATAAGCGCGGATTAAAAACCGTCGTCATTCCCGCCCACAACCATCCCACCTGCCGGGATGTGACCGTGCGGTGCCTGAAGTTTGTCCTGCCCGAGGAACTGGATGTATCAGGTCGCACCGATGCGCTGTGCAACCGCCGGAAATTCCGGGTGCGGTTTATTGTCCACTATATTGATAATGATTTTGTGTGCTGTGAGAAGAGAAGCTGACCGCTTTTTATAAAAGGCCGAAGATTCCTTTAGGGGCATACAGTCGAAAAAGCCGCCGCCCTTCCCCCGAAAAGGGAGGAAGAGCGGCGGCTCGTCTTATTGGGAAAGGGGGGCCGTGCGTCAGGCGAAAACCGCCATGCCCACGGTACCCAGCAGCATCAGCCCCAGCCCCAGCAGGGATTTTCGGTTCAGCTTTTCCCCGAATACCCAGTAGGAGAGAAGCACCGTGACCGCCAGACTCATTTTGTCAATGGGGACCACCACGCTGACCACACCGTTCTGGATGGCGTAGTAATAGCACAGCCACGAGGCGCCCGTGGCCAGCCCGGATAAGGCGATGTACAGAAGTTCCCTGCGTTTTATATGAAATAGCTGCGTCTGCTTGCCTTTCACAAAAACCAGGATCCACGCCATAATCAGGACCACCCCGGTACGAATGGCCGTTCCCAGGTTGGACTCCACGCCCGTAATGCCGATTTTGGCTAAAATGGAGGTCAGTGCTGCAAAAACAGCGGACAGAACGGCGTAAACCCGCCAGCTTTTCTGTCCCGATGAATCCGCCGTTTTTTCCGGTTTACCCGCCATCAGGAAAATGCCGGTGCCGAGCAGCAGGGTGCCCAGCAGCTTTACGGCCAGATGGGAAGTCTCCTGCAAAAGAATAATGGCCAGCAGAACGGACAGCACCGTGCTGGATTTGTCTATAGCTGCCACCCGGCTGGCCTCTCCGCGGGAGAGGGCTTTAAAATAGCAGATCCACGAGGCCCCGGTTGCCAGCCCGGACAAAACAAGAAACAGGAGAGACCGGGGATCCAGAGAGGGAAGGGTTCCGGCCGAACCCACGATAAAGACCATAGTCCATGCGAATATCCACACCACGATGGTGCGCAGAGCCGTAGCAACATCGGAATCCGTGTTTTGAATCCCGCATTTTGCCAGAATCGAGGTCACACCGGCAAACACAGCGGACAGAATAGCCATCATCAGCCACATAAAAAATCACCTTACTGTTATCATCCATGCGGTGGATTTATTTTGTCAGTTCATCGGCCAGGCGGAGAATCTGGGGGGCCATTTTCTTCCGATCCTTTTCGGTGATCCGGTGGTACAGGGGATAGGCCGCGCCCATCAGGGCCATCCCCGCAAGACCAATGGGAATGCCGGGAAGGAACCACTCCCCGGCCCAGACCGTGATACAACACAGCCCGATCCCCAGAATCAGGGCCCCCAGAATACCGGCGGACAGCGCGGCGGCGGTACCTTTTTGGGTCACGCGGCGGTCCAGGCGGCGCAGCTGCTCCATCTTGTTCTCCTGGGGCGGCAGGTATTTTTGGCGGATTTTCTGAATCTCTTCCTGCTCTCTGGCAGAATAGATATAGTGAAAACCAGTTTCCTGTGAATTTTTTTCCATGGTTTATCCCTCCCGGGTACTTCCTTCCTTTTCGGCGCGGAGCGCACGCCCGGCCTTTACAATCATAAAAATGGACATTCCCAGCACGATCAGGCACACCCCCGCACCGGTCAGAGCCGTCATTCTTCGGCGGAAAAGCTCATCGTTCCCGAACTGCAGCAGCATGGTGGTCTCCAGCGACAGCAGAGAGACCAGCGCCGCCGCAAACCGAATGGCCTTGGCCGCAGAGAGGACGGGGCTCTGGTACTTTCGGTAGCGGACCAGATCCATGATGGAGACGGTCACGGTGTAAAACGTGTAGGTGGCAGAGGTGATGACGTAAATATTCGAGTATACCGGTGTCTCCGGCTTCAGAACCATAAACAGGATAATCCCGGAGAGCGCCAGGTTAATCAGAATCATCAGGATCCCGCACAAACGGCAGCAGCGGTGCTCCGCCGGCAGGTCCGGTGCATCCTTCCGGCTGTTCAGATAGCGCAATAGCAGAAAGCGGATGACCGACAGCAGAATATAGTAAATGGCGATGGATCCAATCCACACAGAGGCGGACAGAAGGCCGGTCGCCAGCTTAAACACGGAATACCCCAGGTTGATCGCAAGGGAGATATACAGCGAAACCCGCACCTTGAACGCCGCATCGGTCATGTACTGGTTGCCAAAGGGGTGGCCGTACACTTTTTGCTTGGTGCTTTTATAGAAAGCGGGAAGAGTCTTCTGCAGAAACAGGGTGAGTACCACGACCGTGTAAAAGGAGAAAACATACACGGGATAGGAAATCAGCGTTTCCTCCCAGCCGTTCAAAAAAACCGCGAGAAGCATACCTGCGCTGAGAAATGAAAAGGGGAGAATGATCCTCAAAGGAAGGAAAAACAGCTTTTTACAAAGAGGTTTCCAGTTTTTCATGCAAATTCCTCCCGATTCTCACGGTGAAGGTACTTCCCTCCCCATAAAGGCTCTCCACCTGGATTTCCCCGTGAAGAATATCAATCACACGCTTGACCAGAGAGAGCCCCAGACCATTGCCCTGGGAGGCATGGGAGGGATCCCCCTGATAAAATTTTTCAAAGATGTGCGCGCCGGTTTCGGGGGTCATGCCGCAGCCGGTATCGCGGATTTTTACAGTGGCGTGGGATTCACCGGCGGAAAGCGATACCCATACGCGCCCGCCGTTTTCCGTAAATTTAAAGGCGTTGGAGAGCAGGTTGTTCCACACCAGAGAGAGCAGCTCGGGATCTGCGCAGACGCGCACGTTCTCTGCGATATCGGTGACGAGATCGATCTCCTTCTCCTCCCAGACGGTTTCGAATGCGAGCAGGTTTTCGCACAGCTGCTCACTCAGATCATATTCCCGGGCCGTGGGAAAGATCTGCTGGTTCTCCAGTTTATTCAGCTTCAAAATGTTCGTAATCAGATCCGCCAGCCGGCAGGAGGCATCGGTGATCGACCGGGCATACTCGATCCGCTTTTCCTCGGAAAGGCCGGGCTGCTGCAGGATGGTGCCATAGTTCTGCATAACTGCCAGCGGCGTTTTCAGTTCATGCGAGACATTGGCAATAAAATCCGTGCGCAGGGTTTCCACACCGGACAGTTCCTGGGTCATGCGGTTGATCTGCTCCATAATTTCGGCGAAACTGTCCCCATGGCCCTGGGTGTCCAGCCGCACGGAGAAGTCGCCCCCGGTAATGGCGGAAAGCGCCCGCTTAATTTTCGTAACCGGGCGGTCCACCGTGATTTTCCGGTACACCTGATTGATTCCGGTAAAAAGTGCGGAGAGGAGTAGAATGTTGAAAAATGTGGCCCGTGCCGCGGTGGGAAGCTGGTCGCGGGGAAGTTCAATCTCCCGGAAGAACAGCAGGAAGGAGCAGGTGACGATAAAGGCGCACAAACAAAAACAGAGCAGAAAAACGGTAAGAACCCCTCCGGCTTTTTTAACTGCTTTCATTTGATCACCGCCTTATACCCCAGCCCGTGTACGGTGACAATCTGGAAAGAATCACAGGGAGCGAGCTTGCTGCGCAGCTTGGTCATATACACATCCACCGCGCGGGGAGCCGTCTCCGTGTCCGCATCCCAGAATTCATCCATCAGCTGGGTGCGGGTGAATGTCTTCCGGGGGTACGACAGCAGCTTATACAAAAGGCTGAACTCCCGGTGGGTCAGGGGGATTTCCTCTCCCCGCAGGCAGGCGGTGTGCTCGTCGGCATCCATGACAAAATCGCCTACTTCCAGCCGGCGGCTGGCGGCAATGCGGGCCCGGCGGAGAAGGGCCGAAATCCGCAGAAGCAGCTCATCCAGATCAATGGGCTTTACCATATAATCGTCCACGCCAATGCCAAATCCCCGCTGCTTAGCGGCCATATCGTCCCGAGCGGTCATAAACAGGATGGGAATATTCTGATTCAGCTCACGGACGTTGGAAGCAAACTCGAAGCCGTCCACCCCGGGCATCATAATATCCGATACGATCAAATCCACCATGTGAGCGTATAAAGCATCGTAGGCCTCGGCAGCGGTCAGGCATCCGATGGTCTTGTACCCGTTTTGGCTTAAAAACGAGCAGACGGTTTTGTTCAGGTCCTTATCATCCTCGAGGATCAGAAT